>JAMFRU010000023.1 GCA_026224875.1 Acidocella sp. | reverse complement strand
GACGGAGGCAGGCCCCTTTCAAATCCTTAGTTATGGGATCCAAGGGCCCTTCGGCCCTTGGCGGGTCGAGGGCAGAGCCCTGGCCTTTTTCGTCCCAACTCCCCAACCCTACGAGCTTACTTCTCGACGAAGGCTTTTTCGATGACGAAGTGGCCGGCGTGGGTGTGGTTACCTTCTACGAAGCCGCGGGATTCCAGCATGGTTTGCAGGTCTGCCAGCATGTCGGGGGAGCCGCAGAGCATGACGCGGTCGGTGTCTTTGTTCAGCGTGGGGAGGTTGAGGTCTGACTCGAGCTTGCCTTCTTCGAAGAGGTTGGTCAGGCGGCCCATGTTGCGGAAGGGTTCGCGGGTAACTGTTGGATAGTACAGTAGTTTACCTTGCGCGTATTCGCCCAGGAACTCGTCTTCGAAGACTCGGTTAACGACCATTTCGCCATAGCCGAGTTCGGCGATTTCGCGGCAGCCGTGGGCGAGGACGACGTGGTCGTAGGTGTCGTAGGTGTCCGGGTCTTTGATGATGGAGGCGAAGGGGGCGAGGCCGGTACCGGTGCCGAGCAGGTACAGGGTTTTGCCGGGCAGCAAATTATGCTGGATCAGCGTACCGGTGGCTTTGGCGCCGACGAGCAGTTCGTCGCCTGGCTGAAGCTTTTGCAAATGCTGGGTGAGGGGGCCATCCGGCACTTTGATGGAGAAGAACTCGAGGTTCTCCTCATGGTGTGCGCTGGCCATCGAGTAGGCGCGCAGCAGCGGCTTACCGTTGATTTTCAGGCCGATCATGGTGAATTGGCCGCTGATGAAGCGGAATCCTGGATTGCGGGTGGCTGTGAAGCTGAAGAGCCGGTCCGTCCAGTGCCGGACGGATTGGACCGTCTCGGTATAAATCGTCGCCAAAGTCTATGCTCCACTCAGGTATATGCTGGGCGATGCTTAGACGCTGCGCCGCAAAATGTTAACTGGGTTTAGTGCAATCCAGCTACAATCCGCCTATTAAAACGCAAGGCCGGCTAAAAGCGCACGAAAAACCATCCCAGCCGCTTAGTGCGCGGCCAGGATGTCCAAAAACGGCCGAAATCAGATCGCCACGACGCCTTTTTCGCTGGTGCGGATGCGGATCACTTCTTCGATGTTGGTGACGAAGATCTTGCCATCGCCGATGCGGCCGGTGCGGGCCGCGGTGATGATGGCCTCGACGGCGCGCTCGACCACGCTTTCTTCGCACACGACTTCAATTTTCACTTTCGGCAGGAAATCCACGACGTATTCGGCGCCGCGGTACTGCTCGGTATGGCCTTTCTGGCGGCCGAAACCCTTGGCTTCGGTAACGGTGATGCCCAGGAGGCCGACTTCGTGCAGGGCGTCCTTCACTTCATCGAGTTTGAAAGGTTTGATGATGGCTTCGATCTTTTTCATATGCGTTCACGCCCTTCTACCTTCGGGCGTTCTCCCTTGTGTGGTGGAATTCGTGTGTGGTGGAACTCGCGATAGCCGTAACCATTAGCCGTAACCATTCGGGGACAAGCAGCTGGTCTGCGGGTGGCGCACTCCTTACATGAGGGGCCACCGCATACAATTGCGCGTCATGCAGAACAGTTAGGCATTTGACGCTGGATTAATCAATACCCTTACTGTGCAGCGCAGCAAAACAGCAGTGTCCCACCCTCGAAACGAACCGGAGGTAGTGGCCGGCCGCGACTATTCGACATAAATTCATATAGTGCAGTTGTATCTTAAGAGAAGGAAACTTGGCGGAATCGCGATTCCGGGGTAAAGATTTATCCGTATCAGCCTGGAGACGAAATGCTCGTCGCAAGTTCGCGTGCTGCCTCTCATATTGGTTCCCACGCGGCCTCTGGAGCGATGCAGGAAACCGCCATTCGCCAGGCGCCGGAATTCGCGGTGTTCCGCCGCATTGCAGCAGAATTGCCCGAGACGGCCTATGCCCGCCCGGCGCTGCTGGCCTTTCATCTCCGCCATGCGCTGGAGGCGCGGTTTTTAACGGCGCGGGGTATTGCGCCGGCTTTGGCCGAGGCGGCAGCGGCCCGGGTAGCGGCACAATTCGTGCTGGCGGAGGCCGGGTTGCTGAGCGATTCCGACCGCGCGGCTTTGCCCGGCTGGGTGCGGGTGATGGCTGCCGAGGTTTCGCCGGGCCTCGGGGTGATTGCCCAAAATTTCATCATGGCGCCGGCCGAGGCCGAGTGCCTGCACAATTGCTGGCAATATCTGGGCACGGCAGAGGCGCTGCTGGAAACCGGCGGGGACATTCGCCTGGCGCGTGACCCGAAGACCGCACTGAACGGCTATGGCTGCAGCCACCGCCCGCGCCCCTGGGCTGTCACTTTTGCGTCCTCCACCGCTTCCTCATGTTCCGAGCGCGGGTATGTCGCGGCCGATCAGGCAAGGTTAAGCGCCACCGTTGCCCTATTGCGCGGCACGGCGCCGGACCGGGCGATTGGCACCACCGTGGCCGCGGTGCGGCGTGGCATTACCAAGGCATTCGGCATTTCCGCCGCCCAGCGCGTCATTCTGGCGGCCTCGGGCACGGATACGGAGCTGCTGGCCTTGGCCCTCACCCATCTTGCCGGGCGCGACCAGCCGGTATTGAACATCCTCATCGCCCCGGAGGAGACCGGGCGCGGCGTGCCTTTGGCGGCCAAGGGGCGGCATTTTGCCGTGGATACCGCGCTTGGGCATGACGTGACCTGCGAGGCGCCGGTAACCGGCTTTCGGCCGGACACCTCTACGGCCGCCATCGCTTTGCGCGAAATCTCGGGTGCGGTACGGCCCGTGGCCGTGGTGGAAGCCGAAATCGAAGCCGCTCTGGCCGCCGGCATCGCCGCGGGGCAATTCGTCATCCTGCACGGGCTCGATCTCTCCAAAACCGGGCTGCTCGCCCCTTCGCCCGCCTTCCTCGCCCATTTGCGCGGCATCTATGGCGCAGCATTCGACATCGTCGTCGATGCCTGCCAGGCAAGGCTCTCGCCTGCTGCCATCCGCGCCTATCTGGCCTTGGATGCCGTGGTGCTCATCACCGGCTCCAAATTCTTCACCGGCCCCCCCTTCGCCGGCGCCGCTTTGCTGCCCGCCACCGTGGCCGCGCGCCTGCGGAGTGGAACACTGCCCGAGGGTCTCGCCGCCTATTTCAACCGCGCCGAATTCCCGCCCGACGCCACCTGTGCTGCCAACCTGCCCGAAGGCGGCAATTACGGCCTGGCCCTGCGCTGGCAAGCAGCACTTGCCGAGATTAAAGCCGTGCTGCGCACTGCCCCCGCGCGCCGCGCCGCCATCATCCAGGGTTTTGGCGCCGTGGCCCGCCAAGCCATTGCCGCTGAGCCCGGCCTTACTTTGCTTGAAGCCCCGCCCATTATCCGCATGGCCACCGACGAGGAATGGGAACGCCTCCCCAGCATTTTTACATTCTCTCTCCAGGCCCCGCTTGCGCCCGAACGCTGTCTGACCCCGATCGAATCCCGCAACGTATACATGTGGCTGAACACCGACCTCTCCGCGTTATTGCCGGAAGACGCCGTTTTGGCCGCCCGCATCTGCCACATCGGCCAGCCCGTGCCGTTGGCGCAGCCGGTGGGCGAGGGGCAGATGGGGGCTTTACGTGTCTCGGCCGGCGCGCGGCTGATTTCCGGCGAGCCCTCGCATCGCGCGCTCGGCCCAAAGGCGCGGCTGGCCCGTGAGTTCGCGGATTTGGCGACGGTGTTCGAGAAGATTGGATTGATCCTGCGCCATTGGGAGATGCTTGCGGCGGCTAATCCGGCACCGGCTTATCGGCCTGCGCGGACGAGGGAGAAGGCTTCGGTGCAGTAATTAGGAATTGCGCCAGTCAGGCTCGGGCCGGAAGCGGTTGGTCCGGTTTTGAGGCTGCCAAGCGGATGCTCAGAATCAGGGACTTCCTTGCGAGGATGAGCCGTTAAATGATTGTATATGGGTTATTCGGGGTGCTCGATACAAATTTCCCGAGAAGTGCATCAAAATCAGTCATTGTTAGAGCAGAGAAAAATTTCTGCCCGACGATCAGCGATGGGCGTGAAACACCAATAACGGGATACCAAACACGATCCCGCAAATAATGGCTACGCCAAATAGACCCATCGGCCAATTTCTAATGTAGACATCAGAATTATCGACCAATTGTTGATCAATCACCAATTGGTAAGGATAAAATATTCCGCCACTAGGCGGTGTCCAAGAAAGTTCCGCGAGATGATCTTGATTGTTGAATTCAAATTCGCTGACTTGCTTGCCTCTCGTGGCTAACTGTCCACCGGTTTTAAGAATGCAGGAATCGTCAAGGTAAACATCAATCGACGCTGTGGTCCAAAGAAACTTGGGTATCAGTCTGGCTTTGATTTCAAGTCTTCGGTTTTGCCAAGCTAATGCTCCTGCTTTCTTTTTTCGTATCCGATTACTAAATTTGTTTGGAAATCCCCATATAATTAAGAACGCGGCTAAAGGAACTAAATGATACCGGTCAGAAATTCCGAAGATGCGAAAAATGACGATCACAACGAATCCAGCGACCAAAGTCATGGCTACTTTAATCATCATTGGTCCCTGCCGGCCTCTAGTTTGTTACACTATATCCAATTCTGTATCAGTTTTGGCTTCATCCGGTCGCATAGAAATCTACCAATTCACCGCTTTCGAGAATCGCTTTAACTGCCGAAAGCGCTTCAGGGTTCGAAATTCCAGCTAAGGCCACCTGCTGAATTTGGTCCGCCCGATTGGTTTCTCCGCACCCTCTGAGAATTGCAAGCAACACCTGAACTCGCTCCGAGAATATATGTATAAACGCATCCAATGTCTTTTCCCGATGTGGGCCATCATGTATTTCGTCAATGTCGCTGTTAAAGCTCAGCAAAAACCGGGCCGCCGTTGCCTCTGGGTCAGCTATATATCGCCGCGCCATTGTGAAGTCGGAAGATTTTACGATTGATGTTCTAGCTGATGCAAAGCACAATTTTGCTATTTCTGGGTATTTTTCGTCCAATTGTCTAAACAGATCGTAGGTCAGTTGTGCCTGTTTGAGATAGCCATTGATCGACTCAATATCCTCGAACAATGCGGGATTTGAGTTCCCATCGAGCAAATTTTCCGCCTTTCGATCCCGTATCTCAACGAGCGTCTCAATAGCCTTGGGGTATTCCTTTCCAAGTTCTAGGCAATAGCCAAAGGCGAAAGATAGGCGAACGCCTCGAAGTGAGGGGCTGAATTCAAGCGCGTGATCATGAAACCAGACATATTCGGCAAGCGCCTCTTCGAATCGGCCTTCTCGCGCCGCTGATCTACCTTTTTCAAGTCTGTCTCGCGGGTCCATTATGCCACCGGGTGGTTTTGTCGTCGCTTTTACTCGTATTTCGATACGGTATTACCCATTCTGCAACAGATGTGGAGGAAAGCCAGCCGCTACCCAGCCCCAATCAATATCCCCGTCGCAAACACCAGCGCCCCACCGAGCGCCACCTGCAACGTAGCGCGGATAGGCGACGTATCCATAAACCGCCAACGTATCCACGAGATGGCGGCAAGTTCCAGGGCAACCACGCAGGTGGCGACGATGAGGGCCAAATGCAGGGAGTGGATCAGGAAGGGCAGGGTGTGGCCGAGGCCGCCCAGAGTTGTCATGGCACCTGTAACGATGCCCCTCACATACGGCGTGCCGCGGCCGGTCAGCGAGCCGTCGTCGGAGAGGGCCTCCGCAAACCCCATGGAGATGCCCGCACCCAGCGAGGCGGCGGCGCCCACGAGAAACGCATCGTAGCTGCTGTGCGTGGAAATGGCGGCGGCGAAGATCGGGGCGAGGGTGGAGACGGAGCCGTCCATCAATCCGACCAACCCGGGCTGGATGTATTGCAGCAGGAAGATCTGGCGGGCGTGTACGTCCTCGCCGTGGCGCACGTCGGCGGAGAGGTTTTTGGTCACGATGGCATCGGCGCGCATCTCATGCGCCTGCTCGGCCTCCGCCAAATCCCCCAGCAGTTTGCGGATGGACACATCCGTGGCGCGCGAGGCGGCCAGGCGGTAAAACCGCTTGGTCTCGGTTTCCATGCTTTCGGCGAGGATGCGCACGTCCTCGATGCTGGGTTTGGGCAGCTGCCAGATGGGTTTGCGGTTGAGGAAGCCGCGCACGTCCTGCCGGCGGATGAGGGGGATGTGGTTGCCGAACTTGCCGCGGTAGAGTTCCAGCAATTTATGCCGGTGTTCGGTTTCCTCCTCGGCCATTTCCAGGAACAGCTGGGAGGAGGCGGCAAACTCGTCGCGCAGCCGTTCGGCGAGGTCCATATAGATACGGAAATCCTCTTCCTCCGCGCCGATGGCCAGGGCCAGCACCTCGCGCTCGGATAATTCGGAAAACTCTCGCATTGCGGTACTCTCCTAAGCAGCCGGGTATTTGACGCGCGCGGCCGTCCGGGTCAAGGAATCATATCCTTGTGAGAATGAGACTTGTTCGCGACAAGCCAGTTATAACAGCAGGTTAGCGGAGGGGGTGGCGCGTTGCCGGAGGGCATAAAGCCTGTATTATGCAGCGGCAACGGACGGGCAAGAATAGTGACTGAACAGACTTTAAAAACAAACCCTTGCCCGTGCGGCAGTGGCCTGCGCGCCGTGCGCTGCTGCGCGCTGGATGCCGCGGCACTGCCGGCGCAGGACAACACCAGCCTGCTCGAAACCCAGGCCACCGAGGCCACCAAATTCTTCAACGAAAAGAAATATACCGAGGCTGAGGCGCTGGCGCTGAAAATCCTCGATTTGGCGCCCAACCAGCGGACCGCGTTGCGGGTGTTGTTTGAGATTCGCAAGGCGCAGAACAAGCATGATGCCGCCACCGCATTGGGCAAGCGCCTGGCCGGGCTGCCGGGGCTGGCTGCCGCGCGGGCCCAGGCCAACACGCAATTCGCGCAATATCTGGTGGCGCAGGGGCGCCATGCCGAAGCTTTGCCGATTGCCGCCGCGGCTGTGAAGGCAACCCCCAAGGACGCCACGGTGCAGCATGTAATGGGCGTGGTGCTGACCGAAACCGGTGCAGTGGCGGAAGGCGAGGCGCATTACCGCAAGGCGCTCAAACTGCTGGGCCGCGACGATGGCCTGGTGCTGGCCAATCTGGCCTGGAATTTGAAGCTGCAAGGCCGGCTGGATGAGGCCGCCGCAGTGTATGAGACTGCTCTGGCCCTGCGCGCCGACAACAAGCGCGGCGCCGGCGGCCAGGCGCAGGTGGAGTTCGGCCGTGGCAACCGCGAAAAATCCGTGGCTGTGCTGGATGCCGCTCTGGCGCAATGGAGCGGCGACCGCACCTTGCGCCTGCTGCGCACGATGGCCGATCTCTCCATGCGCCAGCCGCAGGCCGCAATCGACCGGCTGGGCCCGGCCGATGCGCTGATGGCGCCGGAAGTTCTGGCCCGCGCCCAGGCATTCGACCAGCTCGGCCAGCTGCCGGATGCGGTGAATGCCTGGGTAACGGCGCGGCGCATGCAGCGTGAGCGCGGCGGGCTGGCCTACCGGCCGGAGGCGATACAGGCGCAGGCGGCGGCATACAAAGCGTATTTCACCGCGGACCGCGTGCAGGTGCTGCCCCGCGCTGGGGCGGGCGCTCTTACATCAGCCGCCCGGACGGGTGCCTTTACCCCTGTGTTTCTGCTCGGCTTTGCCCGCGCCGGCAGCTCCCTGCTGGAGCAGTTGCTGGCCCAGCTCCCCGGCTTTGCCATTGGCGATGAGTTCGGTGCCATTGGCGAGCTGGCGGCAGCGCTCCCGCGCCTGACCAGCTCTGATGCCACCTATCCGGAGGCGCTGGACGAGCTGCTGGTGGGCGATAATTTGCAAGCGCCGGACCGGCTTCGCGGCATTTACGAGGGCAAGCGCGAACGCCTTGGGCTGGTCCGCCCCGGCGTGCGCTTCATCACCGACCGCGCCTTTTCCAACTTCTGGCATCTTGGGCTGATCAAGTTACTTTACCCCGAGGCGCCGATCATCCATGTGCTGCGCCACCCGCAGGATTTGCTGCTCGCCAATATGGCGCATGACCGAAAATTCGAGGGCAATGCCCAGGCCGGGCTGCCGGCACTGGCGCATTATTACGGCGTGCATGCGGATATGATCCGCCATTTCCGCGGCCAGCTGACCTTGCGCTATATGCCGGTGCGCTATGAGGACCTGGTGGCTAACCCTGCTGGTGTGCTGCGTGAAGTTCTAAGCTTCATCGGCGCGGAAACGAACGTGCCGGATAATATCGGTGCCAATAACGCCGCCGTGCCGGACCCGCTGCCGGCGCATTTCGCGGGGCGCGAGCCGGTGCATCAGCACGGCGCCTATAAGCACCGCGCGTATGTTGCCGCCATGCCGCATCTGTTCGATGAGGTGCGCGACACGCTGGCACCGCTGATCGAAGAGCTTGGTTATAAACCGCTTGGGGTAACGGAGGGAGCGGCATCATGAGCGAGGCACAGCAGGTGGCACCCGCTTCTCCGCCGCCGGGCAAGCAGGTCATCCCGCTCTCCGAGGCGCTGGAGAAACTCTCCAAGCTGGAGCAGGAGAATAAGCTCGTCGAGGCCGATGATCTGGCCACACGCATGATGGCGGCGATGCCCGAGCATCCGCATATTCTGCACCTCGCCGGCATCGTCTCCTACCGCAACGGCCGCATTGCCGAGGCGATCGAGCGCATGGAGAAATCCCAGGTGATCGCGCCGGAAGTGGCGCTGTACCCGCGCAATATGTGCGAGGTGTATCGCGGTGCCGGGCGGCTGGAAGATGCCGTGCGCGCCGGCCAGCGGGCTATTGAGCTGGCACCGAACGATGCGCGGGCGCATTTCAATCTTGCCCTTATCCTCTACGAAAAACTTGACCTCGAAGAATCCGTACGCGTCGCCGATGCGGCGATTGCGCTGGAGCCGGACTACCCCGAGGCGCATTTCGAGAAGGCCGAGGCCTTGCTGCTGGCCGGGCGCATGAAGGAAGGCTGGGAGAGCTATGAGTGGCGCTTCAAGCTCAAACAGGCCGAGGGCATGCTGCCCAAAACCGACAAGCCGCAATGGGACGGGCAGCCTTTGCCGCCGGGCAGATTGCTGATCATCGGCGACCAGGGGTTTGGCGATTGCATCCAGTTCGGGAGGCTTATTCCCTGGGCGGCACTGCTGTGCCCGCAGCCGATTGTGGCGGCCTCCGGCGAGCTGACGCCGATACTGAAACAGCTTCCCGGCATCGGTAAGTTCGTGACGCGCTGGGAAGATACCGGCGATTACGACGCGTTTATCCCGCTCTCCGGGCTGCCGCGTTTGGCCGGCATCGGCACTGACAACGTGCCACCTGCAGGCTATCTGGCCCCGCCTGCTGCACTGGTGGCGGAATGGGGTGAAAAGTTGGATGCGCTTTGCCCGAAAGGCAAGAAGCGCATCGCGCTGGTATGGGCAGGGCGGCCGACGCATAAGAACGATAAGAAGCGTACGCTGAAACTGAAGCAGTTTGCGCCGCTGTTCGAGCGCGATGATATCTGTATCGTTACGGTACAAAAGGGCGAACAGATAGCCCAGGCCGGCAGCTATTACGGCCGCGCGCCGCTGATCAATCTCGGCCCCGAAATCGGCGACTTCATCGACACCATGGCGATTTTGAAGAATGTACACCGGCTGGTGACCATCGACACTTCGGTCGCGCATGTGGCTGGGGCTATTGGCGCGCCCACGTCGCTGGTGTTGCCCAAAGCCCCGGATTGGCGCTGGTTGTTGGATCGGGAAGATACGCCCTGGTATCCGTCGATCAAGCTTTACCGGCAGCAGGTGGCGTATGATTGGAGCGGGGTGATTGAGCGCGTCGCGGCGGAGTTATGAGGGCAAGGACCTGCTCTGGAACAGCCCAAGCCTTAAGCTCAGAACCTCGTTCGTTGGATGGAAAAATAAGATGCAGAGGTGCGACGCGTAACCCGTCATTCCGGTGTGTGGAGGAGTTGTCGTATGCCTCGATTTACTAAATTTGTATTAGACAGATTCGGCACCCCCGACCTCTCGGAGCTTACCGAGTGCGGCGCTCCGGAGATGGAAAATCCGAAAAATTATCTCAGTGCGTTCGTGTTAAACAGCTTGATCGTGGCTACGTATCCTGAACAGATGAGACGTCTTACATTGATGTTCGGGCGGCGAGTAGAAGATGCTGCGCGGCAATATATATTAGGCCGGGGAAAACTTCTTTCTTATCTTGAGCGACTGCCACAGTCCAATGAGCATTTTCTGGGCGCTCTACGGGCAACGACGTATTTTGAGCATTGTGTGGGGGCAGCTTCACATGCGGAAGCGCTTTTCGGATCCCTAATCAACATAACGGACGCTCAGGATCCATCTTATACCAGTCATCTTAGCCTCTGACACACGCCCATCCCCTTGTTCCGATTGAAATGATTCTGGCTGGGTCGTTGACCAAGAAGAGCCATGCCTGTTTGCAAGCTTCGAGCATTGCCTCGTAG
>JAMFRU010000022.1 GCA_026224875.1 Acidocella sp. | reverse complement strand
GGATCCCGTAACTTAAGGGTTTGAAAGGGGCCTGCCCTTGCCTCGAGAAAGGCTGGATGGCAGGCCCCTTTCAAACCCTTAAAAGCTAATGGGGGTCTGGGGCCTCAGGCCCCAGCGGGGTCAGGGGCAGAGCCCCAGCCTTTTCCGTGGAACACCCCACTATAGGAGCCCCAATTTTGCGTCCGGGGCGGCTCATGCTAGTGGCCGGGCACGATTTAAGGAGACTTGCATATGGCGGTTCACGCCTTCATTTTCCCCGGACAGGGTAGCCAGGCTGTTGGCATGGGCCGCGATTTGGCTGCTGCATTTGCCCCGGCGCGGGCGGTGTTCGAGGAGGTGGATGAGGTTTTGAAGCAGAAGCTGAGCAAGCTGATGTTTGAGGGCCCGGGTGAGGAGTTGACGCTTACTGAGAATGCGCAGCCGGCGTTGATGGCGGTTTCGCTGGCTGTGCTGCGTGTGCTGCAATCTGAGGGGCACATTACGCTGAAGGACAAAGTGGCGCTGGTCGCTGGTCATTCCTTGGGTGAGTATAGCGCGCTGGCGGCGGCCGAGGCGTTTTCCATTGCCGATACCGCGAAACTGCTGAAACTGCGTGGCCAGGCCATGCAGAAGGCCGTGCCTGCCGGCCAGGGTGCCATGGCGGCACTGCTGGGTGTGGAGATGGAGCTGGCGCAGGAGATTTGCACGCTGGCGGAAGTTGGGCCCGCGGGGCGCGAGATTGTCGCCTGTGCCAACGATAATGGCGGCGGCCAGGTTGTTATCTCCGGCCATAAGGCGGCTGTGGAGCGCGCCATTGAGATTGCCAAGACCAAGGGTGTTAAGCGCGCGATGTTGCTGCCGGTTTCGGCCCCGTTCCATTGCGCGTTGATGGCGCCGGCGGCGGATGCCATGGCTGAGGCGTTTGCCAATACCCCGCCGCGGCCGCCGATTGTGCCGGTTATCGCCAATGTTACGGCGCAAAAGGTTACCGACCCCGGGCAAATCCGCGATTTGCTGGTGCAACAGGTGACCGCCACCGTGCGCTGGCGCGAGAGTGTGCAGGAGATGACGGCGCTGGGCATTGATAGCTTTATTGAGCTTGGCGCGGGTAAGGTGCTGGCTGGGCTGGTGAAGCGTATCGCCCCGGATGCGGCGTGTTTTTCCGCCAGCTCCCCCGCTGATATCGAAGCTTTGCTGAAGGTTCTCTGAATGTTTGATCTGACTGGTAAAACCGCTTTGGTTACCGGCGCCTCGGGGGGTATCGGTGCGGAAATCGCCCGCGCTTTGCACAAACAAGGTGCCGTGGTTGCTCTCTCCGGCACCCGCCGCGAGGCGCTGGATGCCCTGGCCGCTGAGTTTTCCGAGCGTGTGCATGTGCTCCCGGCCGATCTTGCCGTGCCGGAAGAGGCGCTGCGGCTTATCACCGAGGCGGAAGCCGCGATGGGCAAAGTGGATATTCTCGTTAACAATGCGGGGCTCACCAAGGATGGTCTGGTGCTGCGCATGTCCGACGCCGATTGGGATAAGGTTCTCAATGTCGATCTCGGCGCGCCCTTCCGCCTGACCAAGGCCGTGCTGAAATTCATGCTGCGCCGCCGGGCCGGGCGGATCATCAACATCGGCTCCATTGTGGGGACCACGGGCAATCCGGGCCAGGCCAATTATTGCGCCGCCAAGGCTGGGTTGATCGGTATGACAAAATCGCTGGCGCAGGAAGTTTCTTCGCGCGGCATTACGGTTAACCTCGTTGCCCCCGGCTTTATCGAGACACCGATGACCGATGCGTTGAACGATGCGCAGAAGGCCGATCTCTCCGGTAAAATCCCCTTGGGCCGGCTCGGCCAGCCTGGGGACATTGCCGCCGCGGTGGTTTATCTGGCCTCCGAAGAGGCCGGTTGGGTCACAGGTTCCACGGTTCATGTGAATGGCGGCATGGCGATGATTTAAGCGGGGGGGCTGAGCTGCGCGTTACACGCTTGGCGGACGCCGAAAAACCATGCTAAGCGCCGCGTCGGCTCACATTTGGGGGACGGACCAACCGGCCCCCGGGTTAGCGATAATTTCAAGGTGGTGCTAAGGTTGCGCCGTTCTACCAAACCAGTTTGCAGGAAAGTGTATTTTTATGAGCGAAATCGCCGACAAGGTTAAAAAGATTGTTGTCGAGCATCTCGGCGTGGACGAAGGCAAGGTCACTCCGGAAGCCTCCTTCATCGACGATCTGGGCGCTGACTCGCTGGATACGGTGGAGCTGGTGATGGCTTTCGAAGAGGCTTTCGGTGTGGAAATCCCCGAGGATGCCGCCGAGAAGATCACGACCGTCAAGGACGCTGTCGAGTACATCGAGAAGCAGAAGGCCGAATAAGGCCCCGCCCCGCTTAGCATCTAAGCTGGGTACCCAAGAAGCCGTCCGAGGAGTTGCCATGCGCCGTGTTGTCGTAACCGGAATGGGGGTCGCCTGCCCGCTCGGGGTGGGGATCGAACATGTCTGGAAGAGGTTGATCAACGGGGAATCCGGGATCGGCGTTATAACCTCCTTCGACACCACGGAGCTGACGGCGAAGATCGCGGGTCAGGTGCCCGCGGGTCATTCGTCGGAAGGCGGGCTCGATCTGTCCGAATGGATCGCGGTCAAAGAGCTGAAAAAGATGGACCGTTTCATCCATCTCGGCATCTCGGCGGCCTCCATGGCGATTGAGGATTCCGGCTGGGTGCCGCACTCGGAAGAAGACAAATACATGGCCGGCACCATGATCGGTTCCGGCATCGGCGGGTTGCAGACCATTTATGACGGCGCCATTACGGTGCATGAGGGGCGCGCGCGCAGGCTCTCGCCCTTCTTTATCCCGGCGGCGCTGATCAACCTTATCTCCGGCCAGGTTTCCATTAAATACGGGCTGAAAGGCCCTAACCATTCGGCCGTTACCGCGTGTGCCACCGGCGTGCATGCCATTGGCGATGCCGCGCGGCTGATCGCCTATGGCGATGCCGATATCATGGTGGCAGGCGGTTCCGAGGCGGCGGTTAACCCGCTCGGCATTGCCGGCTTCTGCGCCGCCCGCGCGCTTTCGACCAATTTCAACGAAAACCCGGCCGAAGCCTCCCGCCCCTGGGACAAGGACCGCGACGGGTTCGTGATGGGCGAAGGTTCCGGCGTGGTGGTGCTCGAAGAGTATGAGCATGCCAAGGCGCGCGGTGCGAAAATCTATGCCGAGGTCGCCGGCTACGGCATGTCCGGCGATGCGCATCACATCACCGCCCCGGCCGACCACCATGAGGGTGCATTCCGCGCCATGAAGGCGGCGTTCAAGAACGGCGGGCTGACGCCTTCGGATGTGCAATACGTCAACGCGCACGGCACCTCCACGCCGATGGGCGATGATCTGGAGCTGGAGGCGGTCGAAAACATGTTCGGCAACCATGCCAGCCAGATTGCCATGTCCTCGACCAAATCGGCCGTGGGCCATCTGCTCGGTGCGGCCGGTGCCGTGGAGGCGATTTTTTCCATTCTCGCGATCCGCGACAATGTTGCCCCGCCGACGCTGAACCTGCACGAGCCGAGCCGCGCCTCGATCATCGACCGCGTGGCGCTGACGGCGCAGGAGCGGAAGATCGACGTGGTGCTGTCCAATAGTTTTGGCTTCGGCGGCACCAACGCGTCCATTCTCTTCAAGCGCGCGTCTTAATTTAGCGTTGCTCCGGCGCGGCCGCATATTACTCATCCTGCTGGTGCTGCTGACCACGCTCCGGCTGGGGCAGCAGGCGGTATTTGAGGCTTACACCTCGCCGGGTGTGGGGCAGAGCACCCAGGATTTCTTTGCCCATGCCGGCGGCAATGCCGCGGTTGCCGCGGCATTGGCCAAGGCCGGGGTTATCGAATATCCGCTGGTGTTTCGCGTCGCGGCTTATTTTACCCGCGAGCAAGGTCCTGTGCGCGTGGGCGAGTATCTGATTCCCGCCCGCGCCAGCGTAAAAGAAGTGCTGGCAATTCTGCGCCACGGCCCGCAGGTCGAGCATCAGGTGACCATCCCCGAGGGGCTGACCGGGGCGCAGATCGCCGTTATCATCAATGCGGCTCCGCTGGCCACCGGCGCGGTGCAGGCGCCGCCTGAGGGCAGCGTGCTGCCGCAGACCTATGATTATCTGTGGAACACCAAGCGGGAAATTATTGTCTCCCGTGCCCAGGAGGCGTTGCAGACCGCGTTGACTGCTGCCTGGGCCGGGCGTGACCCCGCCGTGCCGCTGAACAGCCCGGCGGATGCCATTACCCTCGCCTCCATCGTGCAGGCGGAGGCCAAGCTCACGCCGGAGATGCCGCATATCGCCAGCGTGTATGAAAACCGGCTGCGCCAGGGGATGCGGCTGCAGGCCGACCCGACGGTGATTTATGCCGCAAGCAACGGCAAACAGTCAGGCGGCACCGGCATCAGCCGCGCGGACCTCGCCAACCCCTCGCCCTACAATACCTATGCCCACGCCGGATTGCCGCCGGGCCCCATCAACGCCCCCGGCATGGCGGCGATAGATGCCGTTCTGCACCCGCAAAACACGGACGATCTGTATTTTGTTGCCAACGGCACTGGTGGGCATACGTTCTCGCATTTTTTCAAGGACCAGCTGACTGCGATTAAGCATTTCTGGAACAGGCATAAATAGGTGAAGCGGGTGGAATATTGATATTTCGTCTATAGGGTGTCGCCATTGCGCTGAACCGAGGACAGAATGGAAACCATCCAAATAGCTGAGCCGTTGGATGATGCACCGCAGCGATTCCATCAACTCTGCGTTTCTATTAGATCTGCTTTAGGCTTGGATGTCTCAATCGAGCACATCGGGTCCACGGCGGTACCAAGCCTGGCAGCAAAGCCAATAATCGATGCGATGGTGGCCCGCCCTCCGGGCTATTCAAGTGCCGACATTACAATTGGCATGGAGCGCTGTGGATTCTGGCACTGGTATGCCGACCCACACCGCAACGCGCGGTTAATGTTTTCCCTTTGGACTTTGGACGGGGAAGATGTCCGCCGCCACGCCAACATTCACATCGTAAGCAGCGGCAGCGATTTCTGGCGTGACCAGATCGAGTTCCGGAATGCGCTCAGAGCGAACCCAGTACTTGCGCAAGAGTACGCTGCCCTGAAGCGGCGCTTAGCGCTTGCGCATCCGCATGACATCGAGGCGTACACAGCGGGCAAAACCGAATTCATCGTAAGTGTGATCCAGTTTCGTGACAAAAATTGACGAGGAACAGTCACGACTGAGACGAGACATCCTCAAAGACGTTCCTTGGTTCGCTCACGCGCCTGTTCCTCTGTCCCGGCAGCATCGAGCACGTTGGCGGGCTTGGCAGTAGGTCGAAACCCGCCAGCCCGCCTTAAAGTTTAGCGCGCCCCGATCGGCAGCACGGTCTTCCCATGCGCCTCGTTGATCACCTCGGCAGCCCCGAGATACGCGGCGAAGATAGCGGTGAGCAGCCCGAAATATCCGCCGAAAGTGCCCAAAGCCGGAATGCCCAGCAGGTCTTTCAGGCCCAGCAGCGCGAAGGTGATCCACAGCGCCAGGAAGACCAGGAACAGCGCTCGGTTGAGGGCAAAGGTGCCGATCCACATGGCGAAGGTGAACACGCCCCAGGCCAGCAGATAATAGCCAACGGCCGCGGCCGGTACGCCGGTTGCGAAGAACTCCACGAACAGCGCGAAACTCCACCAGAACGCGCCATAGGAGCAGAAGGCGACGAAGCCGAAGGTGTTGCCTTTGACCATCTCCAAGAGCCCGGCGGCGAATTGCGCCGTGCCGCCATAGGCGAAGGCCATGGCCAGCACCAAGGGCACGGAAGCCCCGGCGAGCCAGCCGGCGTTGACCATGGAGAGTAGCCAGGTGGTGAGGGCGAAGCCGAACAGCCCCAAAGGTGCCGGGTTTGCGAGTTTCATGGGTTTCCTCCGATTATTTATGGCGAATATTTTTATGGTTTGCGCGCGAGATTCTACCCGCGCGACTCCAGTCTAGCGCCGTGCCGCGAATCTCGAAAACCCTATATTCGCCGTATCAGATGAGCGGCGTCTGCAGCCCATCCATGGTGATGATCGCGCCTGAGACGTAAGAGGCGCGGCTGGAGGCGAGGAAGACCGCCATATCGGCAATCTCATCCGGCCGGGCCATGCGGCCCATGCGGATGGCGGCGACACTTTCGGCCAGCGCCTGCTCGGCGCTGATGCCGGAGAGTTTCGCCGTCGCTTCCAGCCCTTCGGCCACGCGCCCGGTC
This sequence comes from Acidocella sp., assembly GCA_026224875.1. Classification (GTDB taxonomy): domain Bacteria; phylum Pseudomonadota; class Alphaproteobacteria; order Acetobacterales; family Acetobacteraceae; genus Acidocella. The sequence goes on along the minus strand of JAMFRU010000022.1, from coordinate 6,375 downwards.
TCGGTCAGCCCGGGGTTGATCCCCACCACCCGCACGCCGGCGGGCGCATAGGCGGTGGCGAGCCCGGCGGTGGCCAGCATAAGTGCTGCATTGGCAGCCCCGCCGGCGATATGCGTGGCGGAGGCGACCTTACCGCCCGAGCCGATGATGTTGACGATGACGCCGGACCCCCGCGCCGCCATGGTTTTAACGGCCGGGTCGATGACGTTGATGTAGGAGAAGAATTTCGCATCCAGCGCCGCACGCCAGCGGGCGGGGGTTAGCTCATCCGGGGCCACGCGCCTGGCCGCCCCGGCGCTGTTCACCAGCACATCGAGCGGCCCGAATGCTGCTTCCACCTGGGCCAGCAGGGTTGCGGCCGCATCGGCATTGCTCAGGTCGGCGGCAAAACCAAGCGCGCCGGGCAGCTCCGCCAACGCCGCGTCGATATTCGCCTGGTTCCGTGAGCAGATGGCGACACGCGCGCCCTCCGCCAGAAACGCCTTGGCGCAGGCCAGCCCAATACCCTTGGAGCCGCCGGTAACGAGGACGATTTTGTCCTCCAAATCCAGACGCATCAGCTGGGGCTAAGTGCGGGCAGTAGAATCACCTGCAAGGCCGCGACGAGATCGTCCATCATCGCATCCGTATGTTTTGGTCCGGGCGTAAAGCGCAGCCGCTCCGTGCCGCGCGGCACGGTGGGGTAGTTGATGGGTGTCGCATACATCCCGTATTCGCGGATCAGCCGCATCGACACTGCCGTAGCCTTGGCCGCGTCGCCGATCATCAGCGGCACGATGTGGCTCTCGCTGGGCATCACCGGCAGACCGGCGGCCAGGAACTTGGCCTTCAGCGTCTCGGCCCGGTCGAACAACAGCGCGCGCTTGGCATTATCGGCGCGCAGGGTACGGATCGAGGTCAGGGCAGCCGCCACGGTCGGCGGCGGCAGGGCGGTGGTGAAGATGAACCCGGCGGCGACCGAGCGGATATAGTCCAGCACCTTGAAATCGCCGGTAATATAGCCGCCATGGCAACCGAATGCCTTGGCCAGCGTGCCCTCGATGATGGTGATGCGATGCGCCACGCCGTCGCGCTCCGAAACCCCGCCGCCCTGCGCCCCGTACATGCCCACGGCATGCACTTCGTCGAGATATGTCAGTGCCTCGTATTTATCGGCCAGGTCGCAGATTGCGGCCATCGGCGCGATATCGCCGTCCATAGAATACACGCTCTCGAACGCGATCAGCTTGGGCGCATCGGCCGGTGCCGCGGCCAGCAGCCGCTCCAGATCGGCGAGGTCGTTATGCTTGAACACATGTACCGTCGCCTGGCGCGCGTCCTTCATCCCCACGATCATGGAGTTATGGTTCTGCGCATCGGAGAACACATGCCAATCGGGCATCGAGCTTAAAATGGCGCCCAGAGATGCCTGGTTGGAGACATAGCCCGAGGTGAACAGCAATGCGGCATCCTTGCCGTGCAGATCCGCCAGCTCTTCCTCAAGGGCCACATGCAGCGGCGAGGAGCCGGCGATGTTGCGCGTGCCGCCGGCCCCCGCGCCGTAGCGCTTGGCGGCGTTGATGGAGGCCTCGATCACCGCGGGGTCGGTGCCCATGGCCATGTAATCATTGGTGGACCACACGAGAATATCGCGCGTCTGGCCGTCCATGGTGACCGAATAATAGGGAAAGCGGCCGGCAAGCTTTTCCAGCGCCACGAAGCGGCGGTAGCGCCCCTGGGCGGAAATCTCGGCGAGGGCTTCCTCGCATTTTACTAGAAACTTATGCATTCTGAACCGTTGCGTGGCCTGTTGACGCCAGGAAAACGCCGCCGCGCGTTAAGAGTCAATGTTCTGGGTCAAATAGCTGTGCTGCACCGTAATTCTGGCAGCAGCGGGCGGCTGAAGACCGCGTTAAACAATGGGGCAAAAACCCAGGCCAGCCAAACAGCTTGTTAACCATTCGCCCCTAGAACCGGCGTACCAATCCCGTCTCTCCTGGAGCCCCGCCATGTCAAAGCTCGCTTTCCTGCCGCTCGTCATCATCAGCATCACCGCCATGCTAACCTGGGCCGTCTCCCGCTACGCCGAAATCGCCAACAAACAACGAGCCGCCGCCGCCCTAAACCCCCGCAGCCGCCCCTACGCCACCGCGCTGCCGAAATCACTGATCCAACGCTAAGGAAAAAGGCCAGGGCAGAGCCCCGCCTTTTTCCTTAAGCGCGGATCAAGCGGTGCCGGCTACGTAGGTGCGCAGGTTTTCGACTTCTTGCTGGCTTTGTTCGATCATGGCTTTCACGACGTCGCCGATGCTGACGAGGCCGGTCAGTTTGCCGTTTTCGATGATTGGCAGATGGCGGAAGCGGCCGTCCGTCATCATTCCCATGGCCTGTTCCACGGAAATATCCGGCGTGGCGGTTTTGGGGTTGCTGGTCATTAGCGACGCGGCGTCCACCTCAAGGGCTGCCACGCCGCGCTCGGCCAGGCAGCGCACCACATCGCGCTCGCTCAATATACCGACGAGTTTGCCGTTATCGGTTACCAGCACGGCGCCAATATGCTTATCCGCCAATATCGCAACCACCTCGGAGACGCGCGCATCCGGGGCAACCGAGATGAAGCCGGCGGGCTTATATTTGAGGATAGATTTCAGCGTCATGGCATTTCCCCGCTTTTCGGTAATATGGAGTGCCGGTCTGCCCGGTGCAAATCATATTTTGCTAAAGCGATGTTTCGCCAAAACTGTTTAAAACATTAATGCCGCTTAATACGACGCAATTGGACCGTATAAAGCCGGGCGGCGGTCGGTGAAGAACGGATCGGCGGCGCGCACGGCTTTCTGGTGGTCCAGGCTGAATTCGGCGAACAGCATGTCCTCGCCCAGCCCCGCCATGGCCAGCACCGTGCCATCGGGCCCGCAAATGCTGGACAGGCCGACGTAGGAGAGCCCGTCATCATCGCCCGAATGGTTGGCGTAGGCGGTGTATACCTGGTTCTCGTAGGCGCGGGCGGGGAGCACGTGGCGGGCCACCTGCTCGTAAGGCTGCATCTGCGCGGTGGGGATGAGGATGATGTCTGCTCCTGCCAGTGCGAGGCGGCGGGCTGGTTCCGGGAACTCGATGTCGTAGCAGATCAGCAGGCCGATTTTGAACCCGCCCAGCTCGGCCACCGGAAATTCCGTGCCTACCGCCTTGAACATCGCCCGGTCGAGATCGCCGAACAGATGCGATTTGCGGTAGTTCAGCAAAATTCCGCCGTCCGGGCCGATCAGCACCGCGGAATTGGCCACTTTATCGCCCACAAGCTCCGGATAGCCGAAGGCCAGCGCGATTTTTTGTGCGGCGGCTATGTCCTGCGCGGGCGCCAGCCCCTCCGGGGTCACCGCATGTTTCAGCGCATTGTCCGGGCCTATGTTGTAGCCGGACAGGAACATCTCGGGCAGGATCAGCAGATCGGCGCCTTCCAGCGCGGCCTGACTGGCTTTTTCCGCCAGAAGAAGAAAGCTTCCCGCAGGATCGTTGATGAGGCCGGGGCCCTGGTACAGTGCAATTTTCATAACCAAAACCCTTAAAAAATTGGCGCAAAACCACTATACACTCCCACCCGTCATCCTCGCGAAAGCAGGGGATCTCTCACTCCCGAGGCCTTGGGCGTTACAGATCCCCGCTTTCGCGAGGATGACGAGTGGGGTTTGCGGATAACGGATAGGATCGCCAGCATCAGTTTTGTACAAAACCCTAAGCCCGCAACCGGTTTTACGGAAGCCTTGTTGAGTTTTCCGCCCATCCAGGCTAAACCCCGCCCGCCGGCACCCCTGGAGGCCGGCTTTTGTTGTTTTTAGGAGCGTAAAATGGCCAATTTCGAAGCAATTGAGGCCTCTGCGCGTTCGCGTGCCGGCAAGGGGGTGGCGCGAGCGACGAGGCGTGAGGGCAAAGTGCCCGCCGTGATTTATGGTGCGAAGCAGGAACCTACCCTGATCTCGCTCGACCCGCGCGCCGTTATGCGCGAGCTGAAGCGTGGCGGCTGGCGTTCGCGCCTGTATGAGATCCAGCTGGGCACCGACAAAACCCGCGCTCTGATGCGCGATGTGCAGTTCCACCCGGTTACCGACCAGCCCGAGCATGTCGACTTCCAGCGCCTGGTCGCCGGCGAGCCGGTTAAAGTCGGTGTTGTCGTGCATTTCCTGAACGAGGCGATCAGCCCGGGCCTGAAGCGTGGCGGCGTGCTCAACGTCGTGCGCCATAAGGTTGAGGTTCTGGTCGATCCGGACCATATCCCCGAGCGTTTCGAGGTTGATCTGACCGCGTTCGACATTAACGACAGCATCCGCTGGCACGATTTGAAGGGCACCGAGCATTGCACCCCGGTGATCGCCGGCCGTGACTTCGTGATTGCCACCATCGCGCCGCCGCTGGTGACCGCCGAGCAGCTCGCTGCCGACGCTGCCGCTGCTGCCGCCGCCGTTGCCGCCAAGGGCGCCAAGGGCAAAGGCGCGCCTAAGAAGAAGTAGTTTAAGCGCTGCGTTATGTTGCTTTGGGTGGGCCTCGGCAATCCTGAACCGGGCATGGCGCGGCACAGACATAACATCGGCTTTATGGCCGTTGATGCGATTGCGTCCCGCCACGGTTTTTCGCCGTGGCGGTCGCGTTTTAAGGGCCAGTATGCCGAAGGGCGCATTGGCCTTACCAAAATGCTGCTGCTGAAACCGATGACCTATATGAATCTCTCAGGGGAATCCGTGCAGGCGGCTGCGTCCTTCTTCAAAATCGAGCCGCAAAACATTACCGCCTTCCATGACGAGCTGGACCTGGCCCCGGGCAAGGTCCGCGTGAAAAAGGGCGGCGGCAATGCCGGGCATAACGGGTTGCGCAGCATGGACCGGCACCTTGGCACGCCCGATTACTGGCGGGTGCGGCTTGGCATCGGCCACCCTGGCGACAAGGACCGGGTAACCGGCCATGTGCTGGGCGATTTCGACAAATTAGATAAAGAGTGGCTCGGCCCATTGCTGGACGTAATGGCGGGAGCCGCGGATTTGCTGGCGGACGGCAAACCGGAAGAATTCATGACGCGCATCGCGCGGTTAACGGAGCCGAAAAATGGGGTTTAATTGTGGAATTGTCGGTCTGCCGAATGTCGGTAAATCGACCCTGTTCAACGCGCTTACCGCAACGGTGGCCGCACAGGCCGCCAATTATCCCTTTTGCACGATCGAGCCGAACGTTGGCCGCGTGGCGGTGCCGGACAAGCGCATGGAGGCGCTGGCGGAGATCGGCAAATCGGTGAAAAAAGTGCCGACCAGCCTGGAATTCGTGGACATTGCCGGGCTGGTGCGCGGCGCCAGCCAGGGAGAGGGCCTGGGCAACCAGTTCCTCGCCAACATCCGCGAGGTTGATGCCATCGTGCATGTGCTGCGCTGCTTTGAGGATGATGACGTGACCCACGTTGAAGGCAGCGTGGACCCGATCCGCGACGCCGAAACGGTCGAAACCGAGCTGATGATCGCAGATTTGGACTCCTTAACCAAGCGCGTGCCGATGCTGCAGAAAAAAGCCAAGAGCAACGACAAGATCGCCGCCGCAGACTTAGCCGTCATCGAGCCGCTGATTGCAGCTTTGGAAGCCGGCCGCCCTGCCCGCTTCGCCATTCCCAAAGGCGAGGAAGAGACCGTCCGCCGCCTAAACCTGCTCACCTCCAAACCCGTGCTGTTTGTTTGCAACGTGGAAGAATCCGCTGCCGCCACCGGCAATGCGCAAAGCGAGCGCGTTGCTAAAATGGCCGCGGAACAAGGTGCCGGCTACGTCATCATCTCGGCTGCCATCGAGGCCGAGGTGTCCCAGCTCCCCGAGGAAGACCGCCCCGGCTTCCTGGCAGACCTCGGCCTGGAAGACAGCGGGCTCGACCGCATCATCCGCGCCGGATATTCGCTGTTGGGCCTGATCACCTATTTCACCGTCGGCCCCAAGGAGACCCGCGCCTGGACCATCATCAAAGGCACCAAAGCCCCAGGTGCCGCCGGCGTCATCCACGGCGATTTCGAACGCGGCTTCATTGCCGCCGAGACGATTGCCTATGAGGATTACGTGGCAAACAAGGGAGAGGCCGGCGCGCGCGATGTGGGTAAGCTCAAGATTGAGGGCAAGGAATACGTTGTAAAAGACGGCGATGTGCTGCTGTTTAGGTTTAACGTTTAAGGCCCGTGCCAGCGTCACGAAGGTTACCCTGATGTTCCAAGGGGAACATCAGTGCCCGGCAAGTAAGAAGCAAGCAGCGGTGGGTTCAACTGATGAGCGCAACATGATTGATTTCATGATGTTCTTTGGAGGTTGTTATGGCACGTACTGGTCGGCCTGGTTTATCGGCGGCGCAGAAGAAGGAGCTTTGGGCGCGGTGGCGGG
>JAMFRU010000021.1 GCA_026224875.1 Acidocella sp. | reverse complement strand
TGCGCGGCGAAGACCCCGCCTTCAACTACCCGATGGACAAGGTGAACCCAGGCCAGACCGACATCGTCTGCGACGACCGCGTCACGATGAGCCTGCAATATTCCACCCAATGGGATTCCCTCTGCCACATCGGCTGCCAGCACGACGCCTTCGGCGACGGCATTTTGCGCGCCACCTACTACAACGGCTTTCGCGCCTGCGAGGAAGTCCGCGGCCCCTATGACTACCTCAACAACCGCGCCCCCGTGGAGGGCCCCTACGGTGCCCGGGCGCTAGGCATCGAGCGTATAGCCGAGACAGCGCTGCAAGGCCGCGGTGTCATGATCGACCTGCACGCCCATGTCGGGCTGGCGCGCGTTCCCGTAGGCTATGATCGGCTGATGCGCATACTCGACGCCGATCAGGTCACGGTGGAACCAGGCGACATACTCTGCTTTCGCACGGGGTTCGACCGCGCTCTGCTCTCGCACCACGCCGATGCATCCCACCCGTTCGACCAGCATTTCTGCGCCGGCCTCGACGGCACCGACGAAAAACTCCTCAACTGGATTGACGAGTCCGGCGCCGCCGCCCTGGTCTCGGACAACGAAGCCGTCGAACTCCTGCCGGATGCAAGTTTTGCCGCCCCGCACGGCACGCGCATCCCCCTGCACAACCTCTGCCTCTTCAAACTCGGCATGCCGCTCGGCGAAATGTTCCTGCTAAGCGACCTCGCCGACTGGCTGCGCGCCAACAACCGCTCCCGCTTCCTCTTCACCGCCCCGCCCCTGCGCCTGCCCGGCGCCGTCGGCTCACCCGTCAGCGGCACCGGAACAGTATAATGGCAAAACAGCAAAATTTCTGGCTCGGTACCACCGACCCCTACGCCCGCCTGCGCGAGATCGAGCGGCTCGACCTCGAAACCCAGTTCCGCGAAATCACCGGCCTGTTCTACGCCGATTTCCGCTCCGTGATGCTCTCCCAATCCTTCAACGGCTTCCTCATGACCTTCGCCGTCCCCCGCATGTCGCGCATCCTGGAGAGCACCGGCCAGCTCGAACACCGTGTCGCCAAACGCGTCGTCGACACCATCCTGCTCTCAAGTGCCGTCATGATGCACGGTCTCAACGCCGAGCCCGGCCGCAGTGCCGCCCGCCGCATCAACGCCATGCACAAGCAATACGACATCCACGAGGATGATTTCGTCGCCGTCGCCTGCGATGAGATCCTGAATTCGCTCGACCTTGCCGAACGCTACGGCTGGCGCCCCGTCACGGATAAGGAACGTGAAGCCGTCCGCCTCTATTACAGCCAGCAATCCCGCGCCTTCGGCTCCCGCAACCCGCTGCCCGACACGCTCGCCGGCATAAAACAATTCTGGTCAGATTATCTCGACCGCGAGGCAAGTTTCGAGCCGCAGAACCGCCGCCTCGCGCAAGCCGTGATCAAATGGTACGAGCGCATGGCCCCCAAAGCCATCCGCCGCCTGTTCATCCTCCTGCTGCTGGCCGATGCCGATCCCCGCATCATCCGCGCCTGCGGCCTGCCCGTGCCGCCCAAAATCTTCAAAATTCTCGCCGGCCTCATCATGCGCCGCACCGGCAAAAAAGATCCCGTGCCCGACAACGCGCCCAACCATGTGGAAGCCCTCGCCGCCGCCGTGTATCCCAACGGCTATGAGATGAGCGAACTCGGCACCCACATCCAGGCCAAGGCGGCCCCCTCTTAAGCCCGCCCAAGTTTTTCGGTCAGCAGCGCCTCCAGCAACCGGCGCGACACCTTGTTACTATGCAGCATCGGCACTTCCTCGCGCGTGATTTCAACATATTGCCGCGGCACCTTATAGGCGGAAAGCCGCTGCTTCATCTGTGCCTGGATTTTCTCGAAATCCAGCACCGCCCCCTCGCGCGCAATCACCGCCGCCACCACCAGCTGACCACGCTCGGCATCCGGCAGCCCCACCACATAGGCATTATGCACGCCATCCAGCTGCTGCATCTCCAGCTCCACCTCGGCCGGCGAAACATTTGACCCGGCCGCCTTGATCATATCCCCGCCGCGCCCAACAAAATTGATCCGGCGCCCCTCCACCAGCCCACGGTCGCCAGTGTGGTAGAAACCATCGGCGGTGAAATAACCCTCGCGCTCCAATTTGTGCAGCGCCGGCGCCACCGCATAGCCACGCACCTGAATCTCGCCAATCTCGCCGTCGCCCACCGGATTGTCGTTTTCATCCGCCACCCGCAGCTCAAACCCATCGGCAATATGGTCCATCGGCGCGCACAGCGGATAACCCGGTGCCCGCAATTCATCGCCATAGGAATAGGGCCCAAAAGTCTCGCTCATGCCCAGCCCCCAGTACGGCTTGGCCAGCGCCATCAGCTGCAAATCCTCCGGCGCCAGCACGCTGCCCATGGCGACGCGGCTATTGCTCAACGTCTTCTCGGTGCAGGTTGTTGTCGCCCCCGCCACCCAGCTCGACAGCAGAAACAATCCCATGCCACCGACCCAGAACATCGGCATCGCGGCATACACCTCATCGCCTGGTTTGCGGCCGGTCATGCGGGCGATGTACCGGCTGCGGTGCATCACCGCGCCATGCAGATGTTTCACCCCCTTGGGCAACGCCATCGAGCCCGAGGTATAGATCTCCACCATCTGATCCGCCGGATGCACCTCGGCTTCGATTTCCAGCAGCAATTCCTCGCTCACCGTCGCAGCGGCATCAGCAAGGAACGAGAGGTCGCAAATGCCCGCCGGTAAATCCTCACCCGTGCTCACAACCCAGCGCAAAAACGGCACCCGCCCGCTCCGCAGCGCCGGCCCCTCGCGCAGTTCCGGCAACGCATCGCACAATCTCTCGGCATAATCATTGCCCAAAAACCGCCGCTGCACGATCAGCCCCGCCACATCCGACTGCCGCAGCACGCGCACCAGCTCATTGGCCTTGATCATCGTGCTGATCGGAATCGCCACGGCGCCGATGCGCGCGATCGCGGCCAGCACCACGGCAAAACCCGGACCATTGCCATAAATAAAACCAATGCGGCTGCCCTTGCCCACGCCGCGCGCCAACAACCCGCGCGCCAGCGCCGCCGATTGCCGCTCGATCCCGGCAAAACTCACAATCTCGGCGGGGCCCGCCTCACCTTGCAGCGTCACCGCCGGTGCATCGCCATAAGCCGCCGCGGCGGCACGGATCATCTGTGGAAAACACGTCGCCGATTGCGGATCGACGGTAGCAGCATTGGTCATATTTATCAGATGTCTTTCTTATACGAACCAAATTTACCGCAGCACAACATGCAGCGACGACACGCCCCGCTGCTCCAGCCCGCCGGTGATATAAGAAGCAGGCGCGTCCGGATCGAGCCGCATGTCGGGATAATGGTCGAGCAGCTGGTTGATGGTGACATTCATCTCCACCTGCGCCACGTAGCGGCCGAGGCACATATGCGCCCCCAGCCCGGTGCCGAGATGCTGCTGAAACGGCCGGTGCAGATCAAACACAT
>JAMFRU010000020.1 GCA_026224875.1 Acidocella sp. | reverse complement strand
GCGGGCTTGGGCGGAGCACAATGCTGTTGCCGGTGGCGAGTGCCGGGAACATCTTCCAGAGATTGATATGCATCGGCGCGTTATAGGCGGAGATGGCGGCGACAACGCCGACCGGCACGTAATAGCGTAGGCTCTGCACGAAGCCGCCGAACGGGTTAATGCGCTCTTCCAAAGTGAGCGGGTTTTCCTCGATCTCGGGAAGTTTTCCGCACAGGGTCAACATCGCGTCCATCTGGCGCAGCGGGCCCGCGAGCTGGGAATCCATGACCATGGATTTGATCGGTACGCCGGTTTCGGCGATGACGAGGGGCTCGAGCTCCTTCGCACGGTCGCGGATCGAAGCGAGATAGCGGCGCAGCACGGCAATTCGTTCAGCCGCGGGCAGATTGGCCCAGTCGCCTTTATCAAACGCGGTACGGGCGGCAGCGATCGCCTGGACGAATTGCCCGGCGGAGGCACCGGGGAATGTCGCGGTGACCTCGCCCGTGGACGGGTTGACGGGCGATAGTGCAGCACCTGCACCGGTGACGAGGCGGCCGCCGATAAGCATGTGATGCGCGTGGCTGGTGTGCGATGTGAGGTCGGGCATGTCAGTCATTTCAGTTTGCGTTACGGGTACGGACGATGACCTTGCCCGCAACGGTTTTTGTGAACAGGCCGCACATGGCGGCGGGCAGGCGCTCCAGCCCGTCTTCGATATGCAGCGCCGGCTTGATGGCGCCGATGGCGAGGAGGGCTGCGATCTCCTGTTCGAAGGCGGGGCGCAGCGCATCCTGGCCGAATTGCGTAAAACTCTGGATGCGTATCCCCTTGCCCATGACGGCGTGCAGCACGGCGGGTAGATGATCCGGCCCGGCCTGCGAAGGCCCTTGGTATTGTGCCATCAGCCCGGAGATGAGGACGAGGGCGCCGCGTGCGAGAAACGGCAGCATCGCGGCCAGCATTGGCCCGCCGACATTGTCGAAATAGACATCCGCACCGTTGGGCAGCGCGGCTTTGAGCTGCTCCAGGAAGTCGGGTGCCGTGCGGTCGGCGGCGGCGGCGTAGCCGGCCTGCTCGACGAGGCGGCGTTTTTTGTCTTCGCCGCTGACGATACCGACAGCGCGGCCGCCGCGGGCATTGATGAGCGGCCCCGCGACGGAGCCAACGGCACCGGCGGCACCGCTGACCAGGAAAGTCTGACCGGGTTTGACGCCGCCGGCGGCCTGCAGCCCGACATAGGCGGTAAAGCCAGGCAGGCCGCCGATACTCAGTGCGTTTTCGGGCGCACCCAGTGCCTTGTTGATGCGGTGCACGCCGGCGCCGTCGGAAACGGCATAATCCTGCCAGCCAAAACGGCCTTCGACGAGATCGCCGATGGCGTAGTCAGCATGGTTGGATTCGATGACCTCACCGACCGCCGGGCCCGGAATGGTTGTGCCGAGGGGCATCGGCGGCATCAGCCCACCGAGCGGTGCCGCGTCGATGAACAGGCGCAGCATCGGCTCGACGGAGATGAATAAATTCCGGACCAGAAATTTATTCTGGTCGGGAGCGGGGGCTTCCTGCGCCTCGAGGGCAAAATCAGATGGTTGTAGATTATGCTCTGGATGGTGGCGCAGGATGATGCGCCGCCCCTTGGGTCTGTTGGACGTCATGCGCTTCCCTTGATTACGGCTATTCGGCGGTTTGCCCCAATGGGGATGCGTTTAGATTCCGTAGAGCGCCTTGGCGCGGCCGCACAGGATCATATGCTTGTCATCCTCGGGCACACCTTCAAACAGACGCTCGATGACCTGCAGCGACTCAGGGAAGGTGGTTTCCGAATGCGGATAGTCTGACGACCACATGATGTTGCCGGCACCCGGCATGCTGCGCATCAGAATCCCGGCGCGGTCATGGATGAAGGAGCCGTAGATATTGCGTTCCCAGAAATAGCTGGGCTCGTGTTCGAGCACGGAGTTCACCCAGTAGCGCTGCTTCTTCCAGGTCTCATCCATGTAGTTGGCGGCAAAGGCGAACCAGCCGACGCCGCTTTCCACCGAAGCGAGCTTCAGATCCGGGAAACGTTGGAACACGCCGCCATAGATCATGATGGCGATCGGCTCGCCCATGCCGAATTTGGACATCAGCAGGTCGGAGAGGAAGAATTTCGGGTTCGTGAAGCGCACTGCACG
>JAMFRU010000019.1 GCA_026224875.1 Acidocella sp. | reverse complement strand
GCCGTCTTTCTCCCGCGACGCCAGACGACGCAAATCAGAAGCCGAATATTCCAAATTCGTGATCTCAATCGGCCGACCCATACCCACCTCCCGCACCCGAATCGGCGCGCCTCAGTGAATCACAGCCCAGCCGAATTTCGGAATCGTACAAAGAGTCAGAGACCGCGATGACTGGTATAAGCTCTGGGTAACCAGCCGGAGAGCGGCCTGTAACGACATCGATCATCAACTCGACAATCAATCACGGCGTCATCGCAGGTGCAGGTAATTACAATCGCGGTTTGACCATCACCAACAGCGGCGCCGTCAATGGCACGGCCTACGCCCTTTACGGGAGCGGTTTCTCCGGTGTTAACAATATCATCAATCCAGGGAACCTACGGGGTACCGATTTCGGGGCGGTGCTGAATTACAGTGCCGCACTCAGAAATTATAGCAACATCACCGGCGGATTGGCCGGCGTCTATCTCAACTACAATGCCGGCTTGATCAATGCAGGGCATATCATCGGCGGCACCATCGGCATGCTGGCCAATAATGTCACAACTCTGCCATCGAGCAACAGCGGCCTCATCAGCGGCGCAATCGTGCTGCGCTTTCTCGCCAATCGCTACCGGGCGGATTTGCGCAAAGCCGGGCTGGGCTCAGGCCGCCATTCGTTCGAGCTGGCACTTCCGGCGCTGGATGGCCCCCTCACCTTGCGCCGCGTGGCGGACGGCGCGCTGCTGGATCAGGGTTGGATGGCGACCAGGCGCGCGGGGTAGCCGGAGCCCGCGAGCGGTTTTGGCCAGCTGGCCCAGAGCAGCGCGCCGGCCTCGGGGAGCGCTGCCAGATTGGCCATAAGCTCTATCTGCCAGCGGTCCTGGCCGAGCCAATAGGCTTCTACGCTGTAATCGCCTTTGGAGGTGGAAATGCCCGGGTCAGTATCCGTCGCCTCATGGCCAATGGCGGTGACTTTGCGGGATTGCACGAAAAATTCCAGCACCTCACGCGACCAGCCTGGGTAATGGGCGATGCCCTCGGCATCTTTGTTGGCGAAAGCTTCGGCATCAGGCCAACGGGCAGACCAGCCGGTGCGGAGAGCGACAAAGGCGTTGTCGGGGATGCGGCCATTACGAGATTCCCAATCATGCACATCACTCAGCAACGCGGTGGTGTCGGGGTTTGCCGCCGCGCGGATAGAAATATCGAGCACCACGAGAGGCAACAGCATCTGCTCCACCGGAATCGCATCCACGCTGCGCCCGCCTGAAACAAAATGACTCGGGGCGTCGATATGCGTTCCCCATTGGCCGACGAGCGTGTAGCGCGTGACCTCGAAGCCGTGTTCGGGGACGTTGAAAATGACTTCGCGTGACTCATTGGGGAAGGCCGGGAAATGCGGCTGGTCGGGGAAGAAGGCGTGGGTGAGGTCGGTGAAGCGGGCTTTGGAAAGCAGGTTTGTGTAGAGGTCCCAGAGCGGTGTGTTCATGGGCTGAGTGTCGCCAGGGCTGGTTTTCCGGTCAAGTATTTTTCTTGATTAGAACGAATACAGTTTGCCCGCCGTCATTGCGACCCTCGCGGAAGCATGACGGTGTGGGAGGGGGGTCAGGGGCAGAGCCCCCGGCCTTAACTCGCCTGAGAAACGAACTTCGTCACCAGATACGGCTCCAACCCCTCGGCCCCGCCTTCGGACCCATAACCGCTATCCTTAACCCCACCGAAAGGCGTCTCGGTAAGCGCCAGGCCGTGGTGGTTGATGGTGATCATGCCGGATTCGATCGAGGCACCCAAAGCCGTGGCCGTGCTGTTGCTGCGGGTAAACGCATAGGCGGCAAGGCCGTAGTCCAGCCGGTTGGCTTCGGTTATCGCGTCATCAAAAGTTTTAAACGGGCTGAACAGCGCCAGCGGACCGAACGGTTCTTCATGCAGCACGCGGGCATCAGCGGGAACGTTGGTGAGGATGGTGGGCTGAAAGAAATAGCCCTTGTTGCCGGCACGGCTGCCGCCGGTATGCAGGGTCGCACCCTTGCCAACCGCATCGGCCACAAAACCTTCCATGGCGGCCACACGGCGCGAGTTGGCGAGCGGGCCCATCGTGGTGCCTTCGGCCAGACCGTCGCCGAGCTTGAGGGCTTGCGCGCGGGCGGTGAATTTTTCCAAAAAGGGTTCGTACACATCCTCCTGCACCAGGAAGCGCGTGGGGGCGATGCAGACCTGGCCGGCATTGCGGTATTTACCGCCGGCGAGAACCGCAACCGCGGCATCGAGATCCGCATCGTTGAACACCAGCGCCGGCGCATGGCCGCCAAGCTCCATGGTGGCGCGCTTCATATGCGCCCCCGCCAAAGCGGCCAGATGCTTGCCGACAACCGTGGAGCCGGTGAAGGAGATTTTACGCACCACCGGATGCGGGATGAGATATTCCGAGATTTCCGACGGCACACCGAACACAAGCTGGACAACGCCAGTGGGCACGCCGGCATCGATATAGGCGCGCACGAGTTCGGCGCAGGAAGCCGGGGTTTCCTCCGGCCCTTTCAGGATGAAGGCGCAACCAGCAGCCAGCGCAGCGGAGATTTTGCGCACGGCCTGGCTGACCGGGAAATTCCACGGCGTAAAGCCGGCAACCACACCAACCGGCTCGCGCAGCGAAAGCTGGTACACGCCCGGGGTACGCGCCGGAATAACACGGCCATAAGCCCGCCTGCCCTCTTCAGCATACCATTCGATGACATCGGCCGCCCCGGCCATTTCGGCGCGCGCCTCCGCCAGCGGTTTGCCCTGCTCCGTGGTCAGAATACGGGCGATGGACTCAGAGCGTTCACGCAAAATATCGGCGGTTTTGCGCAGCAGTTTGCTCCGCTCATAGGCCGACATTTTGCGCCACACGGCAAAACCCTTCGCCGCATGCTCCAACGCCTCGTCCAAATCCCCCGTGAAGGCATGGGCCAGCTTGCCGATCACCTCTTCAGTGGCCGGGTTGACGATATCGATCGTGCGGCCCGAGCTGGACACACGCCATTTGCCGCCGATATGCAGCAACACATCCTGATACATGATTTTAGGTCTCTTTGATGAGTTTACGAACGATCTCGATCATCTGGGTAATCTCATCCGCTGTGCAAGCGAAAGGCGGTGCCAGCACTATGGAATCGCCCGCCGCGCGCAGCACGAGCCCGGATTCAAACGCCTTGCGCAGAAGGTTGAACCCGCGCGCGCCGGGCTTGCCGGCGGGGGCCATCTCGATGGCACCGAGCAGACCAAAGCCGCGCGTATCCACCACGCCGTCCATGCCTTTGAAGGCGCCGACCTGTTCGAGGAAGGCCGGGGTCAGCGCGCGGACCTGCGCAAACGTGTCTTCCTCGCGGTAAATCTTCAAACAGGCGAGTGCGGCAGCACACGCCACCGGGTGCGCCGAATAGGTATAACCGTGGTAGAATTCCACATTGTCCTCAGGCGCTGCATCCAGAATGGTCTGCTGAATGTCCTCACGCACGGCCACGGCGCCCATCGGGATGGTGCCGTTGGTGACCGCCTTCGCCATGGTCATGAGGTCCGGCACCACATCGAACGTATGCGCCGCAAAAGCCTCGCCGGTACGGCCAAAGCCGGTGATGACCTCATCGAAGATCAGCAGAATGCCATGCTTGGTACAGATCTCGCGCAAGCGCTTCAAATAGCCCTTAGGCGGCACCAGAATGCCGGTGGAGCCGGCGATGGGCTCAACAATACAGGCGGCAATGGTATCGGCGCCATGCAGGTTGACCAGGCGCTCCAGATCATCGGCAAGATCGGCGCCATGCGTCCCCTCGCCCATCTCGAAGAAATTCTCTTTAATATGGGTATGCCGCATATGGGCCACGCCCGGCAGGCCAACACCGAAGGCCTTGCGGTTGTTCACCATGCCGCCCACGGACCAGCCGCCGAAATTCACACCATGGTAGCCACGCTCGCGCCCGATGAAGCGCAGGCGCGAGCCCTCGCCACGCACGCGGTGGTATTGCAGCGCCACCTTCATCGCCGTCTCCACCGCCTCGGAGCCGCCGCCGGCGAACATAATGCGGTTGAGCCCGGCGGGGAGCATCTCCGCCATCTCATGCGCCAGGCGGAAGGCCGCCGGCACGCCGTATTGGAACGGCGGGGCGTAGTCGAGCTCTTCCAGCTGTTTGGTGATGGCCTCGCGGATTTCGCGGCGGCCATGGCCGAGCGGAATGCAGTACAGGCCCGACGAACCATCGAGGAGTTTTTCGCCGCGCGTGTTATAATAATAAACACCTTCGGCCCGAGCGATGAGGCGCGGCTGCTCCAGAAATTGACGATTTGCCGTGAAAGGCATCCATTGATGAACAAGCGGATCGTTACTCGGACGGCTGGCGGCGCTCATTTTGCTCTCCTTCAGGCAGCTGCCAGGCAGCTGAGAGACAGCTGGCAGACGCTGTGCAGCTTACTATTTTAAACAGTTTTGACCAGAGGCTAATTTATGCGCCGGTATGCGGCGCGGTCATGACGCAATTATGACGCGGGTAGTTGATAATATTTAACAGAAGGCGCTAATTTTTCAGTGCCCCAGAAATGCCATTTAGCCTTCGTAAAGATACGTGCATAATAATAGGCCGCATCGTTGGAGTCTGCGGAATACCTCAGGGGTGGCCGGCATATATAATGTTTCGAGATTACCCATCTATTGGCGCTGCAGCGCTACCGCGGCCAGGCTGAACGACGGCCCTACCGCGTGACGGAGAGCCGCTTCCTTAAGCCGGACCAAGGGCTTTGCAGCCCCGCGCAAGCAGCGCTGATGATCCGTGAAGGCCGTGTACTGCTTCTGGCCGGGGCAGAGGACGACCTCGCCTGCCTGCCGGAAGGCTGCTGGATCGGCGGTACGGTTGGGTATTTTCTCACCCCGCAAGGCGGGGTGACGGCCGTGGGCCAGATTTTCTACGTCGATTTCACCGCGATTTCCGACAGTGCCACCTGGCGCAGCTTCGATGCCGGCGACATCCATGAGATCGCCCAACATTACCCGGAAAACGGTTTTGCCATATTGCTGCTGCCGGGCTTCTCAGCGCTGCTCGGCCATGTCGCCGGGCGCATCATGGAGTTTGACGGGCTGTACAATGTGCCGCTGATGGGCTGGGTAAGCGCCGTGGCGCTGGATAGAATGCCGGATGCCTGGCCGATAGACCGGCCCAAAACCTTTGCCGGCGGCCGGCCGGGGGCTGATGAGCACGCCGCGGTGCTCTATGTCAGCCTGCCGGCGCATGCTTTCGCGCAACTGCATATCGCCAACCTCTTCGCCCCCGGCACCGGGCCGGAAATACGTTTTCCGCAGCCAGGCCAGCTGACAGACGGCGAGTGCTTCATCGGCGGGGTCCGCTGCAATCTGGCGCGCTATATCGCGGCGCGCGGCATAGACCGGCGGTTGCCTTTGGTTGCCGACCATGAAGGGGCGCTGCTCAATGTTGCCATCCTGCTGGCTGATTCGGAAAGCGGACAGATGATTTTCCTCTCGCCGGTCTCACCCGCCCTCACCTACCGCTTTGCCGAGGAGATACTGGATTATACCGAGGAATTCACCCGCGCCGCGGCCGAGATCGATCTGGCGCAGGCGGCACATAGCTGCATCTGCGTGCTGCATTTTCACCATGCCGGGTTACGGGTGCAAAATGGCTTGCCTAAGAGCGCCGATATGCCGCCGGTGGGGCCGGATATCATCGCCCCCGCCACTTTCGGGCAAATCGCCTATACCGTGCTCAACCAGACGCTGACCAGCCTGCTCATCGGCCACAGCTGTGAGGGTAGCTATGAGGAGTTGGAGGATTTCGCCACGTGACGACTAAGATTGCCTATAAAATTCTTAACGCGGAACAGTTCGCCGCGTTGCAGGCGGGAGGTTTCGAGGGCGCGCCTGTGGATATCGCGGATGGCTACATTCACCTCTCATCCGCCGCGCAGCTGACCGAAACAGTACACAAGCATTTTGCCGGGCAGGAGGGGCTGGTGGTGCTGGCCATCGCGCTGGACCGGTTGAGCGAGAAGGTACGCTGGGAGGTGTCGCGCGGCGGGCAGCTGTTTCCACATTTATACGGGCGGCTGCGCATCGAAGATGTGCTTGCGCATGCGCCGTTGCGCTGGCAGGCGGGCGCCGTGGTGCTGCCTGCCTGAGTGATTTGCAAAACCCAGCATAATCGGGTTAGTCAATCATTCTCCGCCCTTTCAGTGGACCAGCCGATGACCCCCCTGCCCACCCCGCAGCAGCTGCGCTACCTCGTCACTTTGGCCGAGACCGGGCATTTTTCCCGCGCCGCCTCGGCCTGCGCCGTGTCGCAATCCACTTTATCGGCCGGCATACTGGCGCTGGAACGCCAGCTCGATGCACAAATTCTCGACCGCTCGGCCTCCAAACATGCGGTGTTCACCCCGCTGGGGCTGGAGCTGGTAACCAAGGCGCGAGCGGCCCTAATAGCCCTCACCGCCGTGGCCGAAGCCGCCGACGCCGCGCGCGCGCCGATGTCCGGCCCGCTGCGCATGGGGATCATCCCGACCGTGGGGCCGTTTTTACTCCCCCGGCTGATGCCGGCCCTGCGCGCGGGATTCCCGGCACTCAAATTGTTCCTCCGCGAGGACCAAACCGAGCGGCTGCTGGTGCAGCTGGAAGATGGCCATTTGGACGTGCTCCTCCTGGCCGAGCCCTGCGCCTGCGGCGGCACCGAAACATTCCCTCTGGCGCGCGACGAGTTTATCGCCGCACTGCCGCCCGGCCATGTGCTGGCGGCCCGCGAGCGCGTGGCCGTGGCGGACCTCGCCGCCGAAACCTTTCTGCTCCTGGAAGACGGGCACTGCCTGCGCGACCAGGTGCTTGCGGTATGCGGCGCCGTGGCCGGGCGCGAGCAACGCTTCGCCGCCACCTCGCTGCACACGCTCATCCAAATGGTCGCCGGCGGGCTGGGGGTAACATTGCTACCGCGCCTGGCGGTGGAGGCGGGGATTGCGAACGGTACGGGTGTGGAGTTGCGGCGGCTGGATGGCGCTGGGGGGTGGCGCACATTGGCTCTGGCCTGGCGGCAGGGCAGCCCGCGCGGGGCGGAGTACCGGGCGCTGGCGCCGGTAGTGACGCAGGCTTGTTTGTAGCGGCGACGAAATTTTATTACAAAATTGGTTATGTTAGTATAAATAACTATACTCTTTTGAGATTTCCATGACCCGCTTTAAGTTTGCCCGTCTATTGGCCGTATCTCAGGTGCTGTTCTCGCTTGCTCTGCCCGTGGCAGCGCGAGCGGAGACGCAGTGGTTTTCCCTGAAAGGCGAGCCCGCTTACGCAGATCTAAAGGTTCAGTTGTTGGCGCTGGTCAACGTCTACGGCTTTCACGCAGACAATAACTTCTGCGTGGTCGGGCAGCGAGACGATGATGGCGAAATAGCCTTGATTTATTGGCCGACGGAGAACCAGCTTTATTATTGGAACCCAAAAGTCCCTGACCAGTCTTCCCTTCTGGAGTCCCAATCTCTGGATCTGAATAAGGATGTAGTTGCCACAGCCAACGAGCAAGGCACCAGTATGGTTCTGGTAACCAAGGCTTATATAGATGATATAATCCAAAGCTGTAACAGATATGGCAACCATTATTACGTTAGAAAAAGCGATTCAGGATGGGCGTCGCCGCAGAAATTTAAGCAGTTTTTGTCGTTGCAAACGCAACTTCAGAATCTCCTCTCTCCGCCAGCGTGGCTTATTGCCGCTGATCCAGGAACCGTTCGTCCCAAAAAACAGCTCAATAAATTTTGCGTCATAACACAGCAGGACAAAACTTGGCTTGCTGCCTATGTTTATTGGGAAACAGAAAAACGCTTAATTTTGTGGATACCAAAAAAAATGACGACTATGCCCTTGTCGGCACATTCGGCGATGTCGATTTAGTAAAAAATATTGTCGTCGATGGCTCGTCGAACGATGCGAGTTTTGAGATGTCCAGAAAATATGTAAACGACATTATAAGCTCATGCCTGCGTCAAGGCTTAAAATTGACCGTTCACCCAAAACCATTGGAGAAATCTAAGTGACCCAATCAAACGACACGTCACTTCCCTCACTGGATCCAGACAATACACCGACGGGTGCCATGGAGCAAGCCTTCTTAACCGAAACACATACACCGGACAATGGCGCTCTCTATTCTCCCGAAGACACACTTGTGGCAATGCGCCTCATGCGCCAGGTGGTTGAAAATCGCCTGAAAAATCCTTCAGAATATGATGCGCGCGGCGCAACAACTGCGTTTGGAATTTTGACCGCGAGCGGACAATTTCCCGAATTCAAAAGTACTGGAGCCTTGACACCTAAACAGCAAAAAAAGCTACATGATGTTCTCGAAGCCACGCAAAGTTCCAATTCTCCTCTGTACAAAGAGTATGCGCAGTATGTGCAACTTGCGATGCAGGTTGCGCATGAAGAGTTAAATCCTTCCACGGTGAAATGGCCGAACGTCACCGGGTGGAGAACAAAAAAATCCGGCTCACCGGGCACAGGCTTCTATAAGATTGGCGATTTCGGCGGCAACACGTTTTTTGGCACCATCGCCGACCTTGCCAAGGAACCGCCCACCGCCGGCAAACTGCACGCCATCGCTCTCGCACCTTCTGTGATGCACGATCTGGCCTTGCACCAAGGCCGCCCCGGCCTCGGCGGCTTCGCGCCGCCACCGCATGGCCAAGGGCTCGCGGCAAAACCAGTGCGCCACCATAACGCCGCTGGCGAAACAGCCGGGCATAGCGCGCATGCCGGTGCAAACCATACAAGCGAAACGAACACCGGCTTTCGTGCCGTGCTGTCCGAAGCCAAGGCCCAGGCGGCACAAGCACGACAGGAGCGGGAGGCACGGCAGAATTTTACCGGCGGGGGGAGCACCAACAACTCGTTCGGTGGTGATTTTGCCGAGGATTTCGGTGTTGGTGGCGGCGGAGGGGCCGAAAGCACGGAAAGCCTGCGCCCTGCCCCTGCCACGGCCCATGATGCGGCCGCCGCGGCGCTGTCCGCCATGAGCGCGCCGGCGCCGGGTGGCGTGTCCCAGGCAGATATCGGGCGGGCGCTGGAGGCCTATGCCTTACGCATCTCCCGGCTACCGCCTGCCGGCGGTGCCGCGTTCAATATGTCGCTCTCTCCCGCCTGGCCTGGGCTAAAAATGCCGGGGTAAAGAAGAAGCCGCCTTTGAAAACGAAAGACTGCTCCGCGCGCTCAAACCGCGCTCAAACCAATAGCGCGCACTACGCAGACCAAAACCGTTTACGACCAGTGCAGAACGGCCTGCTGCGCGCGCCGCACGGGCTCGATATACCTTTGGTATTCGACAATGTGGGTATCGCCCGCGGCATGGCCGGGCCCGGTGCCGCACCGCAGCACATGGCGAACATCATGTCCCGCGCCTGGATCGATTGCGCGAGGACAGGCAACCCCTCGCAACCCGGCCTGGCCTGGCCCGCCCATAATCCGGACACGCGAAAAACGATGATTTTCGCATCTGTGAGCCATGTTGAGTCAGGCCCGGACGCGACGGAGCGCATGTTCTGGAGCCATTCAGGACCAGTCTGACGGCACCGCCAAGCATTGATGTGTCACCAAAGATGACGCAATATGCTACATAAAACCAATCGGGAGACATCCATGCTCACCCTGCACCATCTTTTAACGTCACGCTCGTCGCGCATCATCTGGCTGCTTGAAGCGCTCGGGACCCCATACAATTTGGTCACCCACAAGCGCGGCCAGAACATGCGGGCACAGGCCGATCTCGCGGCGATCCACCCGTTGGGCAAAGCGCCCGCCATTGTCGATGGCGATCTGGTGCTGGTCGAATCCTCGGCCATTCTGCGTTACATTGCCGAACACTACGGCAACGGGCGCTTCATGCCGCCGGCCGGCAGCAATGCGCGGGCCAAGCATGATGAATGGCTCGACTATGCCGAGAGTTCGCTGATGATGCCGGTGATCCTGAAACTCTCCAGCCTGATGGGCGGCGGGCAAAATTCGCTCGCGGATTTCGCGGCACCGGAGTTCGAAAAGGCGCTGAACCATGTCACCAGCGGCATAACCCCCGGCCCGTTCCTGATGGGCGCGGAACTCACACTGGCCGATATGCAGATATCCTATTGCCTATCTCTGATGGAATCCGCAGGGCTTTTAAAAGACCGCCCAGAGATCACCGCCTATTGGCAGCGTTTGCAGGCGGAGCCTAGTTTTAAGCGCACCATTGAGATCGGCGGCCCGATGGTCTCGCCCTATGCGAAAATGCTCGAGACGTTTGAGAAAGAGTGAGCGGCCTTGGCGCTGGGCCAAGGCCGGCGCAAAAACTATTTTTTGGGGCTGGCTTTATCGTTGGAAATCAGGCTCTGCATCGGCGTCTTGGCCTTCAGCTTCTCCGCATCGGTCTTCTTCGGCTTTTTAACTTCCCGGTTCGATTTCATTTGACCTTTGGCCATGGCATTGTCCCGTTCATTTTGGTGATGTCAGACGTATAGCAACGTATAGCATGGTTTGCACCACGCCCTACTCCTTCTGGCGCAGCCGCCGCACCTGCTCTGTAAAGCTGGGGCCAAACAGCCGGTAGCAGGTAAAAACGACCTTGAAATGGCGCGGCAAATCCCGCGCCACCGCCTCCATACCGGGCACAACATCGGTCCGCTCGATCAGCCGGCTCTCCTCGGCTGGAAAGGCAACCGGCTCGGCATAGGCGCTGCGCAAATGCGGGCATAATGCCTGTGCCCGTCTGGCGCAGGTTAAATGCACCGGCGGGATATTGCCGGCGTAACGGGAGGACTCGTCGGGCATAATTACGAAGCCGCCGGACTCCTTGGGGAAAATAAACCGGTCGCGCGGCACGGTGAGCTTGCCGCAGACATGGCATAAATGCTTCGCCATGCCCAAGCGGTGCCGGGTGATGTGCAGCGCTGCGAATCGCGGAATCCCCTGCCCTGGGCGCTCCACCTGCACCAGATCAACCAACCCTGGGAAATCAACCGAGAGCTGAATGTCGTAGGATTGCTCCTCCGTCCAGGAAACCGACCACGGCACGTTTTTGCCGATAACCCAGCCATCCGCCCGCAAAGCCGCGAGGGCGTCGGGGGATTGGGATTCATGGGCTGAGAAGCTTGCTGTCACGAAAGGAAGAAAGCAGCTTTTTGTAAAAAGCTGCACCAAAAATTTTTGTAACTTGGGCTAAGGGCTTTGATTCCATGGGAAGCGTCCCATGGAGTCAAAGCCCTTAGCCCAAGTTACTGGGATTCCGGGGGGTAAAACCCCCTGGCGGGATCTTAAGGGCTGAGCCCTTAACCCTGGCGCTCCAGCATCAGCTGCTTGATCTTCCCAATCGCTTTCGCCGGGTTCAGCCCCTTCGGGCAGCTCTGCGTGCAGTTCATAATCGTGTGGCAGCGGTAGAGCTTGAACGGGTCTTCCAACGCATCCAGGCGCTTGCCGGTGGCCTCGTCGCGGCTGTCCGCAATCCAGCGATAGGCCTGCAACAGCACGGCCGGCCCAAGGTAGCGGTCGCCGTTCCACCAATACGAAGGGCAGGAGGTCGAGCAGCAGAAGCACAGAATGCACTCCCACAGCCCGTCAATCTCAGCGCGCTCTTCCTTGCTCTGCAGCCGCTCGGCATCCGGCGGCGGGGGGGTGTCGGCCTGCAGCCAGGGTTCAATAGAACGCAGCTGAGCGTAAGGCTGGCTGAGGTCGGGCACCAGATCCTTCACCACCGGCATATGCGGCAGCGGATTGATTTTAACGGTGCCCTTCACCTCGTCGATCGGCTTGAGGCAGGCCAGCGTGTTGGCACCATCGATGTTCATGGCGCAGGAGCCGCAGATGCCCTCACGGCAGGAGCGGCGGAAGGTCAGCGAGGCATCGATCTCGTTCTTGATCTTCACGATCGCATCAAGCACCATCGGCCCGCATTTATCCAGATCGACCTCATACGTGTCCATCACCGGATTTTTCCCGTCATCGGGGTTCCAGCGGTACACTTCGAACTCTTTAATGCGCGTGGCGCCGGCCGGGGCTTTGTAAGTCGTGCCCTTGCCGACTTTGGAATTCGCGGGAAGCGTAAATTCAGCCATAACTATGCTCCTTCCTTAGTACACGCGCTTCTTCGGCGGGAACACAGACACATCATTCGTCAGCGTCTGCATCTTCACCGGACGATACGTCAGATCGACATGCCCCTTGTCATCGCAATGCGCCACAGTGTGCTTCATCCAGTTGGCATCATCGCGATCCGGGAAATCGTCATGCGCCTGGGCCCCGCGGCTTTCGGTACGCGCTTCGGCGCCGACCATGGTACACATCGCATTGCCCATGAGGTTATCCAGCTCCAGCGCCTCCATGAGGTCGGAATTCCAGATCAGCGAACGGTCGGTCACCTTCATGTCGGACAGACCGCCCCAAAGGTTCTGCATCTTGCCCACGCCTTCGGTGAGGGAGGCGGAATTACGGAACACCGCGGCATGGCCCTGCATGGTCCGCTGCAACGTATCACGCAGCGCCGCCACGGGCGTGCTGCCCTTGGCGTGGCGGGCGGCATCGAACCTGGCCAGCGAAGCCTCGCCCGCACCGGCCGGGAGCGCCGCCTGGGTGGCGCCGGTTTTAATCAGCGACGCGGCACGGTGCGCGGCGGCACGGCCGAACACGACAAGATCAAGCAGCGAGTTGGTCCCAAGGCGGTTAGCACCATGCACAGACACGCAGGCGGCCTCGCCCACGGCCATCAGCCCCGGCACGATGGCATCCGGGTTTTCCGCGGTCGGGCGCAGCACTTCAGCGTGGTAATTGGTCGGAATACCGCCCATGTTGTAATGCACGGTCGGCAGCACCGGAATGGCTTCCTTGGTCACATCCACACCGGCGAACACGCGCGCGGTCTCGGAAATGCCTGGCAGGCGCTCATGCAGCAGGTCCGCACCCAAATGCTCAAGATGCAGCAGGATGTGGTCCTTATTCGGGCCAACGCCCCTGCCCTCGTTAATCTCAATGGTCATCGAGCGCGACACCACGTCGCGCGACGCCAAGTCCTTCGCGGAGGGGGCATAGCGCTCCATGAAGCGCTCGCCCTCGGAATTGGTAAGGTACCCGCCCTCGCCGCGCGCGCCCTCGGTGATGAGGCAGCCGGCGGGGAAAATACCGGTCGGGTGAAACTGCACGAATTCCATATCCTGCACAGGAAGCCCGGCGCGAATAACCATGCCGCCGCCATCGCCCGTACACGTATGCGCGGAGGTACAGGACAGATAGGCACGACCATAGCCGCCGGTTGCCAGCACCACCATCTGGGCGCGGAAACGGTGCATGGTGCCGGTCTCAAGGTTCCAGGCCATCACGCCACGGCACACGCCATCGGCATCCATGATCAAATCGAGGGCAAAATACTCGACGAAGAATTCGACCTCATGCTTCAGGCTCTGCTGGTAGAGCGTGTGCAGCATGGCATGGCCGGTACGGTCTGCAGCGGCACAGGCACGCATGGCCGGCTCCTTGCCGTAATCCTTCATATGCCCGCCGAACGGGCGCTGATAAATCTTGCCATCCTCGGTGCGCGAGAACGGCATGCCGTAATGCTCAAGCTCGCGAATCGCGGGCACGGCCTCGCGGCACATATACTCGATGGCATCCTGGTCGCCGAGCCAATCCGACCCTTTGACGGTGTCGTACATATGCCAGCGCCAGTCATCCTCGCCCATATTGCCCAAAGCAGCGGAAATGCCGCCCTGCGCCGCAACAGTGTGCGAACGGGTGGGGAAAACCTTGGTCACGCAGGCGGTTTTAAGCCCGGCGGCACCCATGCCGAGCGTGGTCCGCAGGCCGGAGCCGCCCGCACCCACCACGACAACGTCATAGGTATGGTCAATGACGTTGTAAGCGCCGGATGAAAAATTCGGTATCGCGTTCATATTCGAAAAATTCCGTTACGAAAAAGCGAGTTTAAGGACGGAGATGAGGCTGGCCAGCGCCAGGATGACAATGCCACCCTTCACCACGAGGAGCAGAACGATGCGCTGGGCATCCTTGCGGACATAATCCTCGATGACCGCCTGCATGCCCATGTCGAGATGGTAGAACAGCGCCGCGATAAGGGCGATGTACAACACGGTGTTCCAGGGCTCGGCCATGTAGGCGGCCATTTGCGCGTGGTCGGCCCCTTTAAGGACCAGCACGGAGACCACGAAATACAGCACCAGCGGCAGCAGGGCCGCGGAGGTGACGCGCTCGGCCCACCAATGCGCGGAACCGGATCTGGCGGTACCCAGACCACGCGCGCGGCCAAGGCCGGAGCGGCGGATATCAATCGTGGGGGCGGCGGTTTCTTTGCTCATGTCTATCACCCGACCAGAAAGGCAATGACCCAGAAGGCCAGTGTAAGTACGATGGTAGCGGCAATCACCAGCTGGCCGGTGCGGTGCATGACGGGCAGGTCGAAGCCCTTGCCCGCGTCCCAACCCAGATGCCGGATGCCGTTACAAAAATGGAAGAACAGCGCGAGGGTGAAGCCGAACAGGATCAGCAGCCCGATGGGCGAGGCGTAAATCGCCTGGATGACCGAAAAGGCCCCATCGCCGGCGGCGGCACACACCAGCCAGGCCGTGAACAGCAGCGTACCAGCGCCCAGGGCCACACCGGTAATGCGATGCATGATCGACAGACCAGACGAGATGCGGACCATGTTATAGGCTTGCAAATGCGGCGAGAGCGGCCGGCGAACCAGCTTGCCCTCGGAATTGCGCCCTACCATCAGGGCCTCGCGGACATCCTTCATCGGAAACCTTTCAATCAGCGGTCTAAGCAATCAGCCATTTAAGCAATTTTGTGCAGTGCGTTAGTCCTTGGGCCCGGGGCCGTCAACGCTGCTGGATGAATGGTAGGGTTGGTGTGGCAGCAGACGCAACAGCCGCACCGGGCGGACTACGGAATCCTCCAGGTCGAGACTCGTCGGAACCTCAATTTCATAAATCATTTCAAAGCCTTCGCTGGGTGCATATTTGCGGCCAGGGTCCGCCACGATCACAGGAATGTCTACCGCGCAGGCCCTTAACCACGGCATAATATGCCTAGTCATTGTCTCTTCGTAACATACATCACCGCATAAAATAACGTCCCAGCGGCAGGGGGTGCCGACAATATCACCGAGCAGAGGGGTCAATCGCAAATGATTGGCTTTTGCATTAAGCTTTATGGCAGCAACCGCGAGCGAATCGATCTCCGCGGCCTCGACAAAAGCCGCACCGGCGGCGGCACAAGCCAAGCCAGCGATGCCGCCGCCGGCCGCAAAATCCAGCACGCGTTTGCCGCGCACAAGTTCTGGGTGATCGGCAATATAATGCGCCAGCGCCTCACCCCCAGGCCAGGCGAAGGCCCAGAACGGTGGCGCCATATTATGAGATTGCAGAAACGCCTCGGTCGCCAGCCACAGCGGGGTAATCTCGGAGGCCAGATATAATTTGAGCCCCGGCTGTAACACCGAGGCTCCCAAAATTGTATTGGCCAGAACGAATGCGGCCGCCTCGTCAACCACGCAGGCTCAGGCGAGCTGGCGGAACTTCTTCGGCGTGGCGCCGTAGGGGTCAACCGTCAGCCGGTTGGTCTCGGACAGCTCGCCCAACAGCCGCTCGATGCCTGAGCGCTCATGCGAGACATAGGCCCAGCGCGAAGCGATGGGCCAGAAGATGATGCTGGCCTGCAACAGGAAAGCGATACATCCAGCCACCGGACGGCCATCCGCAAACAACGCGACGCCGGGGAAAATCTTTGCCAGTTTCAGTGAGCTCATGGCATTAACCCTAAGTGATACGGTCACCATGTCTGCCCTTTAACTTTCCGTCAAGGAATATTACCCTGCGGAACTATTAAGCAAAATCATACGTTTTCACTACGAAACTACAAAAACCGAACGGACCAGCGCCGCGTCTCATTTTTTAAACATTTGCTTGAGTAAATCACTAAATCGTGACGTTAAAACCCACCCCCAAAGCCTTGTTTAACAAGGAAAATCAACCAGACCAACCAGCCGCAAAACGGCAATCTCGGGAAGATTTTCCGGGAAGGTTTTCGCTCAAACCTAAATTATTATTTACAAACCCCGCCATCGAACCGGCGCGGATTTTTATCAGGAAAGCGGGTATTTATCAGGAAACGCGCTCCAACCGCTGGTCGCCCGGCTGAAAATGTTTCTCGGGAAGCACCATGGCGTGCAGGGCCGCAAGCTCCTTCAGCAGCGCCAGTTTCTGCCGTTCCTGGTCCATGCGGAAAGCCACACGCACGGCCGCGGGCCATAGCACAAGGCTGACCTGCATAAAGAACAATAAAGCGGCAATGCCTGTACGGCCCTGTGCGCGTGCCCCGGCCCAGGGACGCAGAATCATCGTGCTTTGCATTCAGTATCTCCGGCGGCAGTCAAACACCGCCCGTTATGCGCAAACATCAAGGTATATACTTTAGTCCAGGTTCCCCTAGCTTCAACCTTAATTCCCCGTAAAGGCGAGTTCCGCAACTCACATCTGCGTTATCACCATATGTGGGCTAACTGTTTCTTCATTTGGATTTGCAGCAAACTATACAGAATGCCTGGTTGTTTCAGCGGGTTTTGCTTCCAGCGCCGCAACGCGCGCCTCCAGCGCCTCAACTTCCGCTTTCGCGCGTCGCGCGAGTTCCGCCATGGCCTCGAACTCCTCGCGCTTCACAAGGTCGAGCCGGCGCAGGCCCTCTTCCACCCGCGCTTTGGTCATGGAAGCCAGCTCCTCGCGCAAGCCGGCAAGCACGGAAATGGCGCCACCGGCCACACCGGCCAGGTCATCGAAAAATTTCGGGCGATCGGTCATGAGCAGGGCCTTCTCTGAAGTGATGCAACTCCATATAACCCGGCGCATGATACTGGTCACGGGTGGCGCGGGTTTTATCGGGTCTAATCTGCATGCGGCACTGGTGGCCGAGGGGCAGGAGGTCGTTATTTGCGACTGGCTGGGTGCTGAGGGCCAGAAATGGCGCAATTTTCTGCACCACCCACCAGCGGCCATCATCCGCCCGGAGGCGCTGGAGGATTACCTGGCGCAGGATATGAAGATCACCTGCATCGTGCATCTCGGCGCCATTTCCGAGACCACGGCGCGCGACGGCGATCAGGTCTGGCATAATAACGTCACCCTCAGCCAGAAACTCTGGAATTTTTGCGCCCAGTCCCGGGTACGCTTCATCTACGCCTCCTCTGCCGCCACCTATGGCGATGGCGCGGCGGGCTTCGACGATGACATGTCGCTGCCAGCCCTGCGTAAGCTCAAGCCGCTCAACCTGTACGGCTGGAGCAAGCATGCGTTCGACCTCTGGGTGGCCCAGCAGGCCGCAGGCTGCGCCCCCGTGCCGCCGCAATGGGCCGGGGTGAAATTCTTCAACGTCTACGGCCCCAATGAATATCACAAGGGCAAGATGATCTCCGTGGTGAAGGTCAAGCATGACGAGCTGGCCTCAGGCGGGCCGGTGAGGCTGTTCAAATCCGACCGTGCGGAGATTGCCGATGGCGCCCAGAAACGCGATTTCATCCATGTCGACGACGTGGTGGCGGCTCTGAAATTTTTACTCAGCGCACCGCATCTGGCGGGTATTTTCAACCTCGGCACCGGTGTCGCGCGCTCCTATGCGGACCTCGCCCGCGCGGTATGTACCGCCAACGGTGTGCCCGAACAGATCGAGTATATCGACATGCCGGAAAGCCTGCGCGGCCAGTACCAATCGTTCACCGAGGCCAAGATGGTGCGCTTCCGCGCCATCGGCTTCAACAACAAATTCCTCACGCTTGAGCAGGGCATAAATGCCTATGTGAAGAGCCAGCTGCTGCAGGCGGACCCGTACCGATGAGCCCGATTATTCTCAATTTTCAGGACCTGCATATCAGCTCGTCCCTTTTCATGATCCCGCCATTTCACCTGCTGTTCACGGGCTTCGTCATCGGCCCCCTCGGCCTAAAATATTATGGTCTTGCTTATATGACGGGGCTGCTGCTCGGCTGGTGGTTGGCGCGCCGCCTCGCCGCTTTGCCTCCCGTTGCCGCGACAACGCAGCAAGTCGATGATTTTCTCACCTGGGCCGTATTGGGCGTTCTTCTGGGCGGCCGCATCGGCTATCTGCTGTTTTACCAGCTGTACCAGGAATCATTGGGACAGCTGCTCACACATCCCATTGATATCATCGCTGTATGGCGTGGGGGCATGAGCTCGCATGGCGGATTCATCGGCGTGTCTATTGCGATCATCTGGTTCTGCCAAAAAAATAATATCAACATGCTGCGCTTCGCCGACCGCATCTCGGTCTGCGTGCCGATCGGGCTTTGCCTTGGGCGTTGCGCCAACTTCATCAATGGTGAACTCTGGGGCCGCGTGGCGGAAGCAAATTGGTTTCCTCTGCTGATTATCTATCCCGAATCCGGTAGCAATCTGCCCCGTTACCCGTCTGAACTTATTGAGGCGGCAACCGAGGGGGCGCTGCTGTTCCTGGTTATGATCCTCGCCGTCCGGTCGGATGCGCTGCGGCAGCGGGCCGGTCTGTTGACCGGGATATTTTTAACCCTTTACAGCATCGCGCGCATTTTCAGCGAGTGCTTCCGGCAGCCGGACACATTTCTGAATTTTCTGGCCTTCGGTACCACCATGGGGCAGATCCTCTCGCTCCCCCTACTGGCGGCCGGGCTTGGGCTGGCGGCCTACGCAACCTGGCGGGCGCCCCGTGCCGCCTGAGCGGTTCGACATGTTCATGGCCCGCGCAAATGCCGCGTATTATGCGGACCAGAAATTTGGCTCCGATTTTGTGACGGCACCAGAATTGACTCAGGTGTTTGGCGAGCTACTCGGCGCCTGGGCCAAAGTGGTGTGGCAGATGCTGGGCTCGCCCACCGATGTATTACTGGTGGAAGCCGGTGGCGGACGCGGGGTGATGCTGGCCGATGCGCTGCGGGTATGGATGGCCCCTTCAGTGCATTTCATCGAGACCTCGCCCCAGCTACGGGCTGAACAGGCGATACGCGTACCACATGCGCAATGGCATGAGAATTTAGAAAGTCTGCCGGACGGGCCAGTGATTTTGCTGGCCAATGAGTTTCTGGATGCGCTGCCCGTGCGGCAATTTATCCGCCGCGAAACGGGGTGGATGGAGCGCTATGTGGAAAATCACGCTTACGTGGAACTGGCTGCCGATTACGATTTGCCGGACGATCCAGTTGGCTCCGTTCGTGAGGTGAATGAAGCGGCACTGGAATTTGTACACGCATTGGCGGCACGCGGCGGGGTTGGGTTGTTCATCGATTACGGACCGATGGCGAGTGCCACGGGAGAAAGCGTGCAGGCAATACGGGCAGGCAAATATGCCGATCCGCTCGATGCACCAGGCGAGGCGGATTTGACCGCGCATGTGGATTTTGCCGCCATCGCCCGCGCGGTGCATGCTCAAGGGCCCATAAAGCAAAATGCGTTTCTCACGGCCTTGGGCCTGTACCAGCGCAGCGATGTGCTGGCACAAAAACACCCCTCTAAAGCCGATGACCTGAAACTGGCGGTACAGCGGCTGACAGCACCCGAGGCCATGGGCAGCCTGTTCAAAGTGCTCGCCGTTTGCCCCAAAAACCTTCCAATCTTACCGGGGTTCGCATGAGCATCTACACCAGCCCTGCCCTCGCCGCCCCGCACCGGTTTTTCACCCGCAACGGCGGAGTTTCCACCGGCGCCTACGAGAGTTTGAACTGCAGTTTCACCTCCGATGACCCTAACAATGTGCGCGAAAACCGCGCGCGCGTGGCGCGGGAGCTTGGGGTGGATCGGGACAAATTGCTGGGCTGCAAACAGGTGCATGGCATCGAAGTAGCGGTAGTGCGCGAGCCCTGGCCCGAAGGTGCGGGCCCCGCCGCCGATGCGCTGGTGAGCAATGTGCCAGGGCTCGGTCTGGGCGTAATCACCGCCGATTGCGCCCCCGTGCTGTTCTATGCCGACGGCATCGCCGGTGCCGCCCATGCCGGCTGGCGCGGCGCCGTGGCGGGCGTTCTGGAAGCCACCATCGCCGCCATGCGCACGCTGGGGGCGGCACAAATCCACGCCGTCATCGGCCCCTGCATCCAGCAAGCCAGCTACGAGGTGGGTGCCGACATGCGCGATGCCGTGCTGGCCGCCGGGAACCTGGGTGCGAGATTCTTCACCCCCGGCCGGGCTGGGCATTGGTGGTTCGATCTGCCAGGCTACTGTCTGGCGCGGCTGGAAGCAGCAGGCACGCAAGCGGAATCACTAGGTTTGGACACTTGCGCGCTGGAGCAGGAATTTTTCTCGCACCGGCGCCGCACATTGCGCGGAGAAACAGCTTTGGGGCATCAGATTTCGGTGATACGGACATGAAATATCTGCTCCTCCTCCTACCCCTGACGCTCGCCGCATGCGGCACGCTGCCGCAGCCGTTCTATGGCAATCCCGGCAGCCCGGAAGCGGCAAAACTCTCCCTCCCCCCTGCCCCGGTGCTGATGCTGCCCACGCCCAAAACCGCATTGCTGGACGATAAATCCGCTGCTTTATACGCGCATGATCTAGCCGCCCAGCTGGCCGAGCATGACGTGCCGAGCGTCGCCGCACCGTCCGCCAAAGGCAATTGGCAGCTCGGCATTTCCGCCAGCCTGAACGGTGCGAAAATCGTCCCCGCCTACGTGATCACCGGCCCGGACGGCAAAATCTACGGCCACCAAACCGGCGCACCAGTGCCGGCCGCGGGCTGGTCCAATGGTGATGCCGCAACATTGCAAACCGCCGCCAACGCCGATGCGCCGACGCTGACCGCGCTGATGACGACGATCAACGCGCAAATCCAGCAGAGCAACCCGGACTCGCTGGAAAACCGTGTGCCAAAAGTGTTCATGGGCACCGTGACCGGCGCGCCTGGCGATGGCGATACGTCACTGCCACTGAACATCGAGCGCAACCTGCCGGGGCCAAATCTGGAGCTGGCAAAAACCGCCGCGCAAGCGGATTTCACCGTCATCGGTAAAATCAAAACAACCCCAGGGCCGCAAGGCCAAATCCAGGTAGAGCTAGACTGGGTGGTGCGCGACAGCAACAACCGCATCGTCGGCCAAGTAACACAGATCCACGACCTCAACCCCACGGATATCAACCCCTACTGGGGCGATGTCGCGGCGGCAGCGGGCAGCGAGGCCGCACAGGGCATCACCACCGTGGTGCAGAACGAGATACTCAAGAAGAAGAAATAGGGCGGCTGACGACAAGGCTGGTATCATATGTGAAAATATGATACCAATGATAGCACTCTCAACCAGGGCTATCATCATGCCGGCCTTGAATGTGCGCAATCTATCGGCGGAGACACATCACGCATTGCGCGTACGCGCCGCCCACCATGGCCGCAGCACCGAGGCGGAGGTGCGGGCGATATTGGACGAGGCTGTGCGGCCAAAGACCCCGGTGCGGCTGGGTACGCTGCTGGCGCAAATCGGCCAGGATTTCGGCGGGGTGGAGTTCGTGGTCGCGCGCGATAAAGCGCCCGTGGAGCCCGCCAGCTTCAAATGATCATTCTCGACACCAATGTCCTCTCCGAACCCCTGCGGGCGCAGGCCGATGGCACCGTGGCAGCGTGGCTGGACACGCAGGATTTTGAAACGCTTTACCTCACCAGCGTGACCTTGGCCGAGATCCTGACCTGCCTGGAAATCCTGCCCCTGGGACAACGCCGCTCGGCATTGGAAGCACGGCTCACGGCGGTGCTGGGCCAGTTTCCGCCGGAACGGATTTTACCATTTGATACCGCAGCGGCCCGATTTTTCGCACTATTGATGGCACGGGCGAAAGCCGCGGGGCAGGCGATTGGTTTTGCCGACGGGCAGATCGCGGCAATTGCGGGTACCAATGGATTTGCCGTGGCGACACGGGATGTTGCCCCATTCGTGGCGGCAGGGGTGGCGGTGGTTAACCCGTGGGAATGACATCGCAAATTCAAGAGCTTTGAAAGCCCCTCACCTATTCACAGCAACTCCTCAATATCCCGTGCCGCGTGCAGAATATGAAGTATCACCACCTGCTCATCACCAGCGCGGTAGAAAATTAGGTAATTGCCATGGGCAAGGCGGCGTATGCCCAGATGTTCGTAGCGCGCAACAAGCGGAAAGGCGTGCGGGGCGTTGCCGATGACCAGTGTTTTGGCTCGTAGCTCACGCACGAAAGACAGCGCGCGCGGCCGGTTATCGCGGGCGATGAACAAGGCAATCTCGCGTAGTTCGGCCTCCGCCTGGGCGGAGATGACGACACGCATCAGCGGCTGGAATCAGGCAGCGCCAGAATTTCAGCTTCCAGCCCGGCAAAAACCTCATCCACATCGCGCGCGCGGCCGGATTTTACATCGTCGAACCCGCGCGTCACGGCAAGATCAAGTGCTGCCAGCCGGCGTTCACGCTCTTCCATCAGCCGTAACGCATCACGCAATACCTCGCTGGCATTGCCGTAACGCCCCGTGCCGAGTTGTGCCTGCACGAAGGCTTCAAAATGTCCACCGAGGCTATAGCTGCTGGGCATACGCGGAACCTTACGATTATCACTGAATGATAACGCCGGCCAACGCGAAATTCAAGGCGAAATCACTCCCGCCCCAACACCTTCGCATTAATAAACTCCGCCACCTTCCCCGCCTTGAACGCGGCCCTTAGCGCGCCCTCGTCATAATCCTCGCGCACCCAATCCAAAAACGGCTTCTTGCCCTCCCCAGTCCGCCGGTACAGCTCGAAAAACGCGTCCAGAATCCCCGTCTTACTTTGCTTGATATGCCCAAACCGCAGCGACAGTTGTTTCAGCGCCTCCGCCACCGTTCCACCCTCAATCAGCACAAACAAACCCGCCGCCAGCCCCGCCCTATCGGCGCCGGATTTGCAGTGGATCAGCGCCGGTGCGCGCATGTGCGCCAATATATCGGCCAGGCGCAGAATCCGCTCCTTATGCGGGGCGCCGCGCGACTCAAACGCCATGTCGTAAAAATCCAACCCCAGCACCCGCGCCGTATCCCGCGAAAGCGCATCAGACCCATTTTTCGCCTGGCCGCGCAGATTGATCAGGCTCTGCAACCCCACCTTCCGTGTAAACACCCGCAAATTACCGGGAGTCGGGTGGTTGGAGCGGTACAGCCGCCCCGGCCGCACCACGGCAAAATTGGTCCAGAAAATGCGCAGGAACGCGTGATCGATAAAAAGCGCGTCGATCCAGGCATTCCGGCGGCCCCGCCTGGTCGAGAGGTCGCCCTTGTAGATTGTGTCCATGGGCCGCGCTGTAGCGCATTTTTGCTCCGGCCCAAACTGTGCTTAACCACGCCGCCATGGATCAGAATGTCTCCACCACCGCCCTCATCCGCCGACTCTGGCGCGAGCATGTGCGGCATTTCCGGGGGCGGCTGGGCTTGATCGCCGTGGCCACGCTGGTCATGTCCGTCGCCACGGCGCTGTATCCCGCGCTCATCGACTGGGCTTTCACTCTATTCGTACGCAAGGACCCGCGCATTCTCTATCAGGTGCCACTGCTGGCCCTGGTACTGGCCACGGCGCGCGGATTGTCCATGTATTACCAGGCGGTGCTGACGCAGGACATGGTCCTTCTGGTCATCCGCCGCTTACAAAACGAGATGTTCGGCCACCTCACCAACGCTGCCCTGGCGCGGGTTGAGCGCGAGGCCCCGGCCCAGCTGGCGGCCCGCTTCACCACCGATGCCACGGTCATCCGCGAGGCCATGACCCGCGCCGTAACCGCCGTGGCGAGTGCCACCACCGTCGTCGGGCTGGTCATCACCATGTTCGTCATAGACTGGGAGCTGAGCCTGATCGTCGCCGTGGTGTTCCCGCTGGCGGGGCTGCCCATAGACCGCATCGGCAAACGCATCCGCCGTGCCTCCAGCGGCATGCAGGAGCGCATGGGCGAGGCCGCGGCCATGCTCAACGAGAGCTTCGCCCAGGCTCGCACCGTGCGCGCCTATGGGTTGGAGGAACACGAGCAGACCCGCGCCGGCGGCACGTTCGAGCAGCTCTACAGCGCGCTCATCCGCATGACACGCACCCGCGCCCGGCTGGACCCGATGCTGGAGGTGCTGGCCGGCGTCGCCGTGGCCGCGGTCATCGGCTTCGACGGCTGGCGCCACGCCACAGGCGGCGGCGGCGTGGGCAGTTTCATGGGATTCCTCACCGCCTTGCTTATGGCGGCCCAGCCCTTGCGCTCTCTGGGCACGATGAATGCCGCCATCCAGGAGGGTCTCGGCGGCCTGGTCCGGGTATTCGGCGTCATCGACGAACCCGCCGCCATTGCCGACGCGCCAGGTGCCACCGCTCTGCCACCGGGCCCTGGCGCACTGACCTTCGAGGATGTCGCCTTCGCTTACCCCGATGGCAGGCCTGGCCTAAAGGGGCTAAATTTTACCGCCGCTCCAGGCAAAATGCTGGCGCTTGTCGGCCCCTCGGGCGCCGGCAAATCCACCGCACTGGCACTCATCCCGCGCCTCTACACACCAACGGGCGGCCGTGTGCTCCTCGATGGCGCCGACATTTCTCATGTCACGCTGGAATCCTTACGCATCTCCATCGCCTATGTCGGCCAGGAGGCGCTGCTGTTCGACGACACCATCGGCGCCAACATCCTGCGCGGCCGCCCAGATGCCACGGACGCCGAAATGCGCGCGGCAGCCGAGGCAGCGGCCTGCGGCTTTATCGCCGAAATGCCCGAGGGGTTTGAAACATGCGTCGGCGTGAACGGCCAGCGCCTGTCCGGCGGCCAGCGCCAGCGCGTCGCCATTGCCCGGGCGATCCTCCGCAACCCGCGCATCCTGCTGCTCGATGAAGCCACCAGCGCACTGGACACCGAAAGCGAGGCGCTAGTGCAATCCGCCCTCACCAGACTGCGCCAGGGCCGCACCACCATCGTGGTCGCGCACCGCCTCTCCACCGTGCGCGATGCCGACCTCATCGTGGTAATGGCCGATGGGGCGGCGGTGGAAATGGGCACCCATGCCGGGCTGCTGGCGGCCGACGGCGCCTTTGCCCGGCTGGTTAAAGCACAGGCCCTGGCCGCGTAAGTCATGAACTACAGACTGCTACTTGTCATCGCCGGCGGCTTCTGCTCGGCCGGCTCGTTCTGGATGTTTCTGCCGCTCCTCTCCCTCTCACTACGTGCGGAGGGCGCCAGCGACGCGCTGGTCGGCGTAATGTCCGGCCTGCCCTGGGCCGGGCTGCTGGCAGTCTCGGTCTTCATCCCGCGCATCATCCACCGCATCGGGCTCCAGCGCATGGTGCTGGTCGGCATGGCGCTCGGCATTGCCGTGTTTCTCGGGTTTTCCGCCACGCGCAACATCTACCTCTGGGCCGCCCTCACGCTCGCGCTCGGCATGTCGCTGGGCTTGCGCTGGGCCGGGCTGGATACATGGATCAACGGCAGTGTGCCGAACCATCTGCGCGGCCGGCTCATCGGCGCCTATGAGCTGATCATGAGCGGCTCCATGGCCGTGGGGCCAGCGCTGCTGGCGCTCATCGGCAGCACCGGGGCAAAGCCGTTTCTGGTGGCAGCAGCGGTAATGACAGGTGCCATGGCCCTGCTGGCCAGCGTCGGCCGCGAGGCCAGCGGCATGACCGAGGCACCGGGCAAAACGCGTGCGCTGGACGTGCTGCGCGCCGAGCCCGCGAGTTTTACCGGCATCGCACTGGTAGGCATGAGCGAGGCCTGCAATCTGTCGCTTCTGCCGGTAATGGGTTTGGGGCTGGGCCTGGCTGTACATTGGGCCGCATTGTTGGTGGTGGTGTGCCAGGCCGGCGTCGCCGCGGGGGCTGTCATCTGCGGCACACTCTCCGACAAGCTAAACCGCCGCGCGCTAAAACTCGCCACCGGCGCGGTAATGGCCACACTCCCATTGGCGGTTCCTTTGTGCATCCACAGCCACGCGGTATGGCCCGTGCTGGCGGTTTGGGGCGTGGCGCAAGGCGGGCTGTTCACTGTCGGCATGGTCAAACTCGGCACCAGGTTTTCCGGTACCACGCTGGCCCGGGCGATGTCCCTGGCCATGGTGATCTACACCATCGGCGGCCTGATCGGCCCCCCGGCCATGGGCGGCATGATGGCGGTTTTTGGTCCCGCCGGACTGGTATACGGGCTGGCGGCACTGTCCGCGGTGGGCGTGGTGTTTATGGCGCTGCGGCGGGTTGATTAATCCCGCACCAGCAAAACTAAACCTTTACAGTGGCAGGCGGGGGAGCCAGCAGATGAAAATGAAAATTTTTGTCAGTTAACGTTCCGCTATCATGAATATCCTTCCGCATCGAACGAAGAAGGATATTCAGCATTTCGTCATGACGGGCGTCCGTGCGGCTGTTATTAAGATACGAAATTTCACGCTGAAAATCTTGTAAAGCTGACAAAACGTTTTGCGGCGCGACTAAAGCCAAACTATTGACGGCATCAGCGTACCGCAAATGCGCTTCAGACGTGGCCCTTCCGCTAACCACCCCGGACAAAGCAAGGACAAACTCCTGGTATTGAGTAAGTTTAAGCTTGCGCCAATCAGCCTCATGTTCTCGATGTTTGTTCAAATAGTTTGTGACCAAGACTACCGCGATTGCAGTCGCCGACGAAACCATCGTGGTCAGGAATAGTGGCATTGAAAAAGACATGCCAATTATAGTGACATATTCCTCTCAAAAAACAAAAGAATAGGGAATAAGTGCCCGACGACTATCCCCAAAGCGCCCTTTTCCCGATATCCCGCCGGCAGAACCCATCGTCCCAATCCAGCATATCCACCGCCGCATAGGCACGATTCAGGGCTTCACGCAGGTTTTCACCAATGGCGTTGATGGCAAGCACGCGCCCGCCATTGGCCAGAATGCCGTTCTGCTCGGCCATGGTGCCGGCGTGGAAAATCGTCGCGCCCTCGATCTGCCCGGCCTCTTCCAGCCCATAGATTTCGGAGCCGGTGGCATAGGCGCCGGGGTAGCCCTTGGCGCACATTACCACTGTCGCAGAGCTACCCGCGCGCCATTCCAGCTTCACGCTCGCCAGCGTGCCCTCGGTAGCTGCCTTCAGCGCAGGCAGCAGGTCAGAAACCAGCATCGGCAGCACGGTCTCGCATTCAGGGTCGCCGAAACGCACGTTAAATTCGATCAGTTTCGGACCGTCCTCCTCCACCATCAACCCGGCGAAAAGAAAGCCACGGAACGGCATTCCGCGCCGCGCCATCTCGCGCAACGCCGGACGAATAACCAGGTCCATACTCTGCTCGATCACCTCCGGCGTCGCCCAAGGCGGGTTAAAAATCGCGCCCATGCCGCCGGTATTGGGGCCGGTATCATTCTCGCCCACCCGCTTATGGTCGGCGGCGGCACCAAAAAACACCGCGTCCTCGCCATCACATAACGCAAACACCGAGATCTCCTCGCCGACCAGGCATTCCTCAATCACCACCAGCGCCCCAGCGGCACCATGCACCTTGTCTTCCATAATCGCGGTGATGGCGTCATGCGCCTCATCCAACGTGGCGGCGACAACCACGCCCTTGCCCGCCGCCAGCCCATCGGCCTTGATGACGATGGGCGCGCCCACGGCCTCGATATAATCATGCGCCTCATCGGCATGGGTGAAACTGGCCCAGGCGGCGGTGGGAATGCCCGCGCCATCGGCAATTTCCTTGGTGAATTTCTTGCTCCCCTCCAGCTGGGCGGCAGCCGCACTCGGCCCGCAGCAGGCAATGCCCACGGCGGCGAGCGCATCGGCAATGCCGGCCACCAGCGGGGCTTCAGGGCCGGGGATCACAAGGTCGATTTTCTGCGCCACGGCGAAGGCAACAATCGCGGCAATATCGGTGGTGCGCAGATACACATTCTCGGCCAAATCAGCGGTGCCGGGGTTGCCGGGGGCGCAGAACAGCTTGGTCAGCAACGGGCTGCGCGCAATGGCGGCCGCCAGCGCATGCTCACGTCCGCCCGAGCCGATGATGAGAACGTGCATGAAAGACCCCTTTGTGAACCGGGCGCGCTGTACCATACTCAGCCGCCATGAGTGAAATCGGCCTGAACACACCTGAATTTACCGTCTCCGAGCTGGCAGGCGCGGTCAAACGTACGCTGGAGGGCTCATTCGGCCGGGTGCGGGTACGCGGCGAGATCACCGAGTTCAAAGCGTACGGCTCGGGCCACCAGTATTTTGCCCTCAAGGATGAGACCGCCAAAATCCGCGCCATCATCTGGAAGGGCGTGGTCTCCCGCGTCGGGCTGAAGGCCGAGAACGGCGTGGAAGTGATCGCCACCGGCAAGCTGACCTCCTATCCGGAGCGCTCGGAATACCAGCTGATCGTCGAAAAACTGGAATACGCCGGCGCCGGAGCGCTGCTCGCGCGCATCGACGCATTGCGGATAAAACTCCAGGCCGAAGGGCTGTTCGAGCGCAAACGGCCCTTGCCGGCACTGCCGCGCGTCATCGGCGTAATCACCTCGGCGCAAGGTGCCGTGCTACAGGACATCAAAACCACCATCGCGCGCCGTTTCCCACGGCAAATCCTGCTCTGGGCCGTGCCGGTACAGGGCGAGGGTTCGGCTGAGAAAATCGCCGCCGCCATCATCGGGTTCAACAACCTCCCCGCCGATATGCCGCAGCCGGACGTGCTCATCGTGGCGCGCGGCGGCGGCAGCCTCGAAGACCTCATGGCCTTCAACGACGAAGCCGTGGTGCGCGCCGCCGCCGCCAGCCGAATCCCGCTCATCTCCGCCGTAGGCCACGAGACAGACACCACCCTCATCGATTTCGCCTCCGACCGCCGCGCCCCCACCCCCACCGCCGCAGCCGAAATGGCCATACCAGCGCGCGCCGAGCTACTAGCCGACCTCGCCCAAAAAGCCGCGCGCCTGGAAGGTGCCCTCGCCCGCCAGCTAGGCGCCGCCCGCGCCGGGCTGGACCGCGCCGGCTCCAAACTGCCCGACCTACCCGCCATTCTGGGCGCCGCCCGCCAACGCCTGGACGACCGCGGCGAACGCCTCACCCTTGCCTTGCCGAACTTTCTATCCGCCAAACGCGGCCGGCTGGAACGCCTGGCCCTTCGCCAC
This sequence comes from Acidocella sp., assembly GCA_026224875.1. Classification (GTDB taxonomy): domain Bacteria; phylum Pseudomonadota; class Alphaproteobacteria; order Acetobacterales; family Acetobacteraceae; genus Acidocella. The sequence continues at coordinate 18,288 of JAMFRU010000019.1, read as the reverse complement.
CCGCGCGACATCATCGCGGGCCTGCGCGGGCGGATAACAATGCTGGGCCAGCATTTAAACACCGCCCTCCCCGCGCTATTGCGCGCCGGCAGCAAACGGCTGGACGCAGCCGGCTACAAACTAACCCATCCCGGCTCAGAAATCGCCCTGCGACGCGGCCGGGTGGACCTGCTGGCTCAACGCCTGCGAGCGCCTTTGCCCGGCCAACTCCGCGAGGCACGGCTACGGTTGGATACGGTAGCGGCAAGGCTGGACAGCGTGAGCTACGAGCGCGTACTGGCGCGCGGTTTCGCGCTGGTCACCACCGCCAAAGGTGCCCCGGTAACATCAGCATCCAAAGTCACCCCAGGTGCCACGCTCTCACTGCGCTTTGCCGACGGCGAGGTCGCGGTGCGCGCCGAGAAGAAAACCGCGCAGCTCGATTTAGGGATTTAACCCGGATCGCCGGTAAATCCGGCGGCGGCAATACCCGCCAGCGCGGCCGCCTCGTCATTATCCGACGTCTCGCCGGAAATCCCCACCGCGCCGATAATATCATCCCCGGATTTAATCAGCACCCCGCCCGGCACCGGCACCAGCGCCCCGCCAATCGCCGCAGTCGCCGCCGCGATAAAAAACGGCTGCTGCTCGGCCCGCTTCATCAGCGCCCGCGAGCCCATGCCCAGACCCAGCCCGCCGCTCGCCTTGGCCAGCGCAATCTCGCCGCGCTTTAGCGAGGTGCCATCCTGCGCCACAAACGCCTTCAACGCCCCCCGCGCATCCAGCACACCAATAGCCAACGGCTTGAATTTTTGCTCGGCCGCAAAGGCCACGGCGGCGACAAGGATTTTCTGCGCGGCGTCGAGGCTCAAGGGCATGGCGGGGCATCCAATGTTGTGAACCGGTATCTCAACAGATTGAACCCAGGGGAGCAAGCGCAAGCCTCATGCTACCCCCATTCCCCACAAATATAATCGGGCGCTTGCTTGATTTTTGGCACTGTCATTTGCTTGAAGCATTGCATGGCCTTGGGCATAGGGCGCTTGACGGTACTGGTAATTTTCATTAAGCACCCGCTCAATAAGCATCGTGCAGGATCGCAAACATAAACGCGGCCGCACCAAGGTCTCAGGAAACGTCCAAGAAACGCCCCAAGAAAAGCAGGACCAAGAAATGTACCGCATTATGTTTCTTTTCAAGCGCAAGCCGCACCTCACGCATGCGCAGTTCCGCGCGCATTTTGAGCGCTCGCATTCGGCGATGGCGCAAAAATACTGCGGCCATCTCTTCAGCCAATACCAGCGCCATTATCTGGAAACCGTCATGGATGGCGGCGACTCCCGCAAGGAGAACAGCGGCTTCGGCCCGCGCCCCTCAAACTGGGACTTGCTCTCAGTCTGGACCCTGCCCTCGGAAGAAAACTACAACGAGGTCATCCGCCTCATGCTCACGCCCGAGCTGGACCCTTTGTTCGAGCAGGATGAGGACCGCTTCATCGACCGCTCCGCCACCGTGATGATCCCCTGCACCGTCGCCGATACCGGCACCACGCTCAATCCCAAAGGCACCGTGTTTGACACAGCATCCGGCCTTCCTTCATGGGACAATTGGGCTGAGTTCCTGCCAAAATAGACCAAAAACAGAGATGAAGAGGGTAAGGATATGACGATCCCGGCTAAGCGCTACCGCGTGGTTCAATGGGCGACCGGCAATGTGGGCTCGCGCGCCCTGCGCCGCGCCATCGAACACCCCCAGCTCGACCTGGTCGGCGTATGGGTGCATGGCGCCGACAAAGTGGGCCGCGATGCCGGCGAGCTGGCGGGCCTCGCACCCATCGGCGTGAAAACCACCAACAAGATCGAGGACGTGCTGGCGCTGAAGCCCGATTGCGTTCTGTACATGCCGCATGTCTGCAATTTCGATGAGATCTGCACGATCCTGGAATCCGGTGCGAACATCGTCACCACCCGCATGGAATTGCAGAACCCGGTCGCCTACGACCCCGCAATTGCCGCGCGCGTGGAAGCCGCCTGCCAGAAGGGCCAAAGCTCCATCCACGCCACCGGCTCCAGCCCGGGCTTCATCACCGAAGCCGTGCCCATCGTGCTGGCCTCGCTGCAGCGCCGGCTCGACTATTTGACCATCGAAGAATTCGCCGATGTCTCCTCGCGCAACTCGCCCGAGATGATCTTCGAAATGATGGGCTTCGGCAAACAGCCAGGCCCCGCCAACGACGCCGCAATCGAACACGCCAAGAAAAGCTTCGGCCCCTCGCTGCAGCTCATAGCCACCGCGCTCGGCCTGCCCATCGAAAAATTCGAACTCTCCGGCGCCATCGGCCTCGCCCGCGAAGACGTGCATATCGCCGCCGGCGTGGTGCCCAAAGGCACAATCGCCGCGATGAAAACAACCCTCACCGGCATGCACAACGGCAAGGCGCTGATGAGCTTCACCTCCACCTGGTTCATCTCCACCGATGTGGACACCAGCGACGGCAAGGAATGGGAATTCCGCTCCCCCTCCGGCTGGCACCTGGTCATGATGGGCGACACCCCCCTCGACGTGCAAATCTTCTACCCCATCCCGCTAGAAGACTACGCCAACATGACCCCCAACCTAACCGCCCACCGCCCCATAAACGCCGTACCCTACGTATGCGACGCCACACCCGGCATCAAAACCATCGTGGACCTGCCGCAGATTATCGCGAAGCTGGGGTAGGAAAAAGGCCAGGGCTCCGCCCTGGACCCGCCAAGGGCCGAAAGGCCCTTGGATCCCACTACTTTAGAATTGAAGAGGGCCCTGCCTCCCAACTTGTGAAACAGCTGGGTGGTAGGGCCCTCTTCAATTCTAAAGTAATGGGGGTCAGGGGCCTCAGGCCCCTGCGGGGTCGAGGGGCGGAGCCCTGGCCTTTTTCTACCCCAACTACGCGATAAACTTCGCGTGAGGACCAAGAACGGTTTGGGCTTCGGCGATGGCGGGGCCTAGGACGTAGCGGCAGGAGGTTAGGCCCCAGTCGCGGTGTAGGCGGTGGCTGATCATGGAGGTTGCGACTGTTAGCCCGGCCTGTTTGGCGCGTGTTCCGAATTGTTTCAGCTCGGCCAGATCGGGCACGGCATCGGCCTCAAGCTGGGCAAGTTTCAGGCCGGTGATCTGGCCGCTTATTTGTTTCAAAACCGCAAAATTATTGTATGCGGGCGGCACCACGAGCATGGTGTGCAGGCAATGCGGCAGGATCGGTTTTTGCAGTTCGGCAAGCTGCACGGCACGCATTTCATTCGGCACGCCATGGATTTCAATAATCAGACGTTCGCGGATTTTTTTGGGTATTTGCTCGGCATAACGCAAATAGCGTGTCAGCACGGGCAGCGTCTCAAGCGTGTGTAGGTGCAACGGCAGCGAGATCAGCCTTGGCTGTTCCAATGTATCATGCCCTTCCAGGCGCTCCACCAGATTGGCGATAACGGATATATCGAGAACGTTATAATATTCTTTCTCCCCCTGGGCCGCCAGCGCCTCTTCCGCCTCGGGCAGCAGCCGGCCCTGCGCATCGAGGCTGACCCTGACCATATGGATCGGGAATTTCTTTTTCTGCGACTCCCAGGCCGGCCAGAATCGCAGCACGCTCCACGGCAGCACATCGGGGTTATCGCTTTTACGGAAGCGAACTTCGGCCTCGCGCACCACGGCTTTGGTATCGAACACAACAGTGCGGATATGAAACCTCGCCCCCGCCTCGTCTTGCGCCAGCACGTGGCAAATTTCCTTGGCGATGCACTGACATTTCGCAGCGCATTCCTCCTCGGTCAGCCCGGGCATCATCAGAATATAATCAAGCTCGGCAAAGCGTTTGTAAAAAATACTCCCGCCGCCATGCTCCTCGATGGCACCGAGGGTAACGCCTTCCACCGTGGCGGAAATCTCCGCCCAAGTCTCGCCAAATTGCCCCTCGAGTTTCTGCGCGTTGATGTAATGCAGCCGGCCGGCCGGCGTATTCGCCGGCACCGGGCCCAGCATCTCGGCAATGCGCTTCTGCAACGCCTCATCGCTTTCCCTCGGCGCTTTGGTCTGCGCCTTGGTCTGCTCCGGAGCGCTGGCGGTAGCCTGTAAATTCAACGGCGCGCGCGCGGCCCGCAACGCCGCCATCAACCGCTCCGGCTGCAAGGGCTTGGAGAGAATCTGGTTCATCCCGGCAATCCGGCAGGCGGCCGCGGTTGCCGGCGAGTCGCTGTTCAGCCCAATAATCATCATCTGTTCGGTAACGTTCCGCAGCCCGCGGATTTCGATGGTAGCAGCCAGACCACCAATAACCGGCGCATCAATATCCATGAGGATCAGATCCGGCGGAGAGGCGCGCACGGCATTAATCACAGCCCTGCCGTCTTCGACCACCATGGGTTCGAAGTCCATATCCTTACAGAAATCGCGTATCATTAGGACGTTGGCGGAATTGTCTTCCGCGATTAAGACTCTTGGCATTCCGCTTCTGTAACAGAGGTGCGGTTGCCACTTTATTAAGCGTACGACTGGAGGGCAATATTTTAGTCCGGTGCGGGCCCATTCTGTGACAGATGGCTCATGATCGCCGGTAAATGCTGGCTCAGCAGTTGCGTTGCCGTCGCCGGATCCACTCCGAATTTCGCGGCAATCGACGCCACCACCGGCGAGCCCAAAGCAGATTGAATCTGATCCGCACTGATCGGAAGATTCTGCCCATCGCCGACCCAGCTTGCCACATGAGCCCCCAGCCCAGACTGCTCAAACTGTGACACCAGCCCGGACACATCGCCAATACCATGCTGCTGCAGCACACCCATGAGCTGGCCGGCGACAGCCCCGGTATCACCACCGGACGAATCGCCACCGAATAATTTTGAAACTCCATCGAAAAGACCCATCTGTCCCACTCCTTGGTTTCATGGTTGATCAGTCTTGCGGCAGCTTCAACCATGCCGGCTTAAAGTCTTTGAATGCACACAACCTGCTGAACCCACATTATGCGGTTCTAGCGGAATATCCTGAGATCAAGGCCCCAAGATCAAGGCAACAGACTCCACAAAGCCAGATTTGGCAAAATCTGATTTTGCTCAACCTATTAAGCGGTCACGGCCGAACATATCTCTTGCGTATTATGGCAGTGGCCCTGGACGATAGAATTCAGGCGATAGAATTCAACAGAACTCAACTTCTCAAGAACGGCGCCTTCCCGTTGCGTAATGATAGCATGGCTGCAGCCGCCAAAAAAGATTTTTCGATGACGTCAGGCCGTATTCAGTTTTACACTGCTCATCTAGCTTTTATGGCAAACCTTATCCTGAGCAATATAGGAGTTACCGCATTTTTTCCCTTTATGGGTGCCGCTCGCCGTCGTGGAGGACGATGCCATGGGCGAAGACTTCGCCACGGGAGGTGCAGATGTCACCGTGGCCGGGGCAGGCGTTTCCTTCGTGGTTGTCCCGCCTGCTGCCGGCGTCTTGCACGACACCCGCTTATGCGTAACCGGGTCCTGACAATAAGTCTGCTTGGCGTGGACCGGAACAGCACCAAGAACAAAAATCACGGCCAGCATTAGTATTTTTTTCATGTGTAGCCCTCCATTTATGTAAGTTTTGTAAACTTTTGGCAATAATTTAAGCTGTCAATGCACATTCGCGCCAAGTATTGCGCATATCTACTGCGCATACCGCTCAATCGCCGGCGAGACTGTTACGCTAAGTAAGCAAATCATAGCCGTCATGCAAGGCCTATCAACATTGCGGCCGGTTCGAAACCTCCGCGCCCCCCACGTACACGGCAGCAACGCCGCCTAGCCTTCCAGCACGGAATCCCAGTACAGAAAATCCCGCCAGCTCTCATGCAGATAATTGGGCGGAAAATGCCGCCCCCGCTGCTGCAGCTCATAGCTCGTCGGCCGGCGGGCTTCCACGCGCGGGATCATACCGCATTCGCGCGGCATTTTACTCCCCTTGCGCAAATTGCACGGGCCGCAGGCGGTCACCACGTTTTCCCAGCTGGTACGGCCACCACGGGCGCGCGGCACCACATGGTCGAACGTCAGCTCCTGCGTCACGCGCCTGGCCTCGCAATACTGGCAGGAGAAACTGTCGCGCAGGAACACGTTGAACCTTGTGAAGGCGGGGGTGCGAGCGGAGGGAATGAAATCCCGCAGTGCAATAACGCTGGGCAGCCGCATGGTGAAGGAGGGCGAATGCACCTCCTTCTCATACTCCGAGAGCACGGAAACCCGGTCCAGGAACACCGCTTTCACGGCATCCTGCCAGGTCCAGGTCGATAACGGAAAATAGGATAGCGGACGGAAGTCCGCATTCAGCACAAGAACGGGAAAATGCATCCCGCCGTCAGGCATTACATTCCCTGTCCCAGGAGGGGACAACAGCTAACCTATCCCAGCGAGGGACAAAATCTAGGGGGGCAGCTATGAGAACCGCCCACATCTGGTAGCGCGTCCGAGTCATGCGCGATTTATGACAAACAAGCCGCTGCACCGCAACCCATATGTAAAATTGTCAGGCATTTGTCATGGCCCAGCCAGAAGCTACACTGGCCCGGCATGAGCATCATTTCCCGCTTCGCGCCCAGCCCCACCGGGCATTTGCATCTGGGCCACGCCTATTCGGCCTGGATGGTTTTTAGGCGCGCAAATATCTTCCGCCTGAGGCTGGAAGACATCGACGCCACCCGCTGCCGCCCGGAATATGCCGCCTCCATAGAAGAGGATTTGCGTTGGCTGGGTCTGGATTGGGAAGGCGAAATAAGGGTGCAATCCGCGCATTTCCCCGAATACGCCTCGTCCCTCTCCCAGCTGCAGCAACGCGGCCTGCTCTACACATGTTTCTGCTCCCGCGCAGACATCTCCCGCGCCATAACCGCACCGCACGGTGCGGAGGCGCTTTACCCCGGCACCTGCCGGCACCTCCCCGAGACCGAGCGCGCCAAAAAAATTGCCTCTGGCGCCCCCTACGCCTTGCGGCTGAACACACATACCGCCAGCGCGCAGGCCGGGCGCCTAAAATTCTTCGAGGAGGGCTCCGGCTGGATCACCGCCGAACCCGAACGCCTAGGCGATGTCGTACTCGCGCGCAAAGACACGCCCACAAGCTACCATCTTTGCGTGGTGCATGACGACGCTCTCCAAAACATCACCCACATCATCCGTGGCGAGGATCTCCGCGAGGCCACCCACATCCACGTGCTGCTGCAAAACCTTTTGGGCCTGCCCACGCCGGTTTACGCGCACCACCGCCTGCTCACCGGGCCGGACGGCAAACGCCTGGCCAAGCGCGACCGCGCCGCCACATTGCGGGAGATGCGCGCCGCCGGTACGACTGCCGAAACCATTCTGCAAAGATTCCAATCCGCATGAAAAAATTAGGCGCCGCTCTGCTCTGGCTCGCCGTGTTCGCAGCAGCGGGCGCCGCCCTCATGCTGGTTCTGGCCGAGCAACTGCTGCCGCACCGGATGGACCCGCACTTCATCCCCGGCATCGCCGGCACGGGTGCGGTGCCAGGCCTGCTCGCCTGGGTCATCGCCATGTGCTTCTCCGCTTTGCCGGGCGCGAGGCGAAACCCGGACGCGCGTTTCGGCATGGCGCAAGCTTTATGGGGCATGTGCGGCACCGTGCTGATGATGCTGGCAGGCGCCATCCTGCCCTATATGGCGGCGGTCTATTGGATGCTACTGCGCATCCTGCGCCATCTGCCGTCACACATGCCGAACCGGCACGACACCGCCCTCCTCCTCACCTCGCTGCTGGCCAGCGAGCTGTTGGGCGCCCTCTGGCTCAGCTGGTACGTCCACCGCCAAGGGCCACTCGTCACCAATGACGGCAGCCCTCAGGGCATCGCCTGGCGCCCCGCCCCGGCGCGTGCTTACGGCATGGCGGCCCTCGGCGCACTGGCCGTGCTGCTGCTGGCGGCGGGCGAATTCTGGCTCATCCCGCCCGACATCAGCAAACTGAAAGACATGGATCTGGCCCAATTATTCCAGGGCCCGCCGGTCATCGCTCTGCTCACCGCCATGGTCGTCATCGTCATGGCCCCAGTCATCGAGGAGGTACTGTTCCGCGGCCTCGCCTTTGCCGGCATCGCCTCAAAGCTCGGCGCCGGCTGGGCAGTGGTCATCACCACCATCATCTTCACGGCCCTGCATGCGCCAGAAAAACTGCTCTATCTGCCGGGCTTTGCCGATGTCGCCGCCGTGGCGCTGCTCTCCTGCGCCCTGCGCCCTGCGCCTGCACTACCGCTCCATCCGTCCCGGCATCGCCATGCATTTCTTCTACAACTTCGGCATGCTGCTGGTCCCGGTCATTACCGGCGGACATTAAACCCCGTATTATCAGCACGGTGCCGCCCTCATTTGGCCCCTCATTTGGCAGGGGCCCAAAACTTGCGTAAACAGGGGTAAATATATCCCGTTTGGAGAAGAGACTATGGGTGGATTGAGCATTTGGCATTGGCTGGTGGTGCTGGCCGCGATCACGCTGATTTTCGGCGTCGGGCGCATCGGCAACGTCATGGGCGAAGTCGGCAAGGGCATCAAGAACTTCAAATCGGCCATGAGTGAAGATGAGCCGAAGAAGACGACCGATGCTTCCATGAGCGCGCCGGACGCGCTGGGCGCCCCGGCCGTCCCTGAGCAAAAATCGACCGTCAACCACGGCTGATCATGGTTCCGCAGAGTTTGGCAGGCCAGCTGGCGGAAGCCGGCCGGCGTATGGATGTGCGCAACTGGGTCCCCGGTTCCGCCGGCAATATTTCCGCGCGCATAGATGCGGATAACATCGCGATTACCCGCAGCGGCGTACATAAGGGGCGGCTGATCGAGGCTGACATTATTGCCGTGGATTATGCCGGCAAAGCCTTGGTTGAAGGCCAGAAGCCCAGCGCCGAGACCCTGCTGCACTGCCAGCTCTACCGCCTGTTCCCCCCCGTGGGTGCCGTGCTGCACGGCCATTCCGTGGCCGCCACCGTGCTCTCCCAGCGCGGGCCCATCACCTTTTCCAATTACGAGCTGGTAAAAGCGTTCGGCTTTGCCACGCATGAGCTGGACGTAGTTCTACCAGTATATGAGAACGACCAGGACATGGCCCGCCTCGCCGCCTATATCGAGCCCCTGCTGTTGCAGGACCCGCCGATCGGCTATGTCATCGCCGGCCACGGGGTTTACGCCTGGGGCACCAGCGTGGAGCACGCCTATTGGCGCCTGGAAGCCCTGGAATTTTTACTCCAATGCGAGCTGGAGCGGAGACAACTGCCATGACCCGTCTTGTTGTGTACGAGGATAGCGCGCCAGGCGTGGCCGTGTTCGATTCAAGGGACGCCCACGAGATCACCCCCGTGCTGCAAGAGATCGACGTAGGTTTCGAGCGCTGGGACGCGCCGGTGCATCTTGCCCCCGATGCCGAAAACGACGCGATTCTGGATGCTTTCCGCCCCTATCTGGACGCGTTGATGGGCACCACCGGCGCCGGCTCGGCCGACGTGGTAAAACTGCACCCGGAACACCCGCAGGCCGCCGCCTTGCGCGAAAAATTCCTGGAAGAGCACACGCATTCCGAGCCGGAAATCCGCTTTTTCGTGGCGGGCTCCGGCCATTTCGTGCTGCATGAAAATGGCCGCGTCTACGATATCCTCTGCGAGAAAGACGATCTGATCCAGGTACCCGCCGGCATAAAACACTGGTTCGATGCCGGCGTGGCACCGTCCTTCACCGCCTTGCGCGTGTTCACCGACATGTCGGGCTGGGTCGCGCAATACACCGGCGATCCGATTTCGAGCCGCTTTCCCGTCACGTGAGACCCGCCGCGATCATCACCGATATCGAGGGTACAACCACCCCGATCGCTTTCGTGCATCGCGTGCTGTTCCCCTATGCGCGGGAACGCATGGAAGCGTTCGTGGCGGGCGGGCATGACGTGCTGGCTGACGTGCCAGAGCCAAAACTGGAAACCCTTCTCGGCTGGATGGACCGCGACGAAAAAATCACCGCGCTAAAAACCATCCAAGGCCTGCTCTGGGACGAAGGCTACCGTGCCGGCGCGCTCACGGCGGATGTCTACGAGGACGTGCCCCCTGCCCTGCGCCGCTGGGCCCGCGCCGGGCTGCGGCTCTACGTCTACTCCTCCGGCTCGGTCCCGGCGCAAAAACTGCTGTTCGGCCACACGCCCGCAGGCGATCTCACCCCCCTCTTCCAGGCCTATTTCGACACAAACGCCGGCCCCAAACGCGAAACCAAGAGCTACGCCACCATCGCCAAAGCCATCGGCCTGCCTGCGGGCGAATTCCTGTTCCTCTCGGATGTCGAAGCGGAGCTGGATGCCGCTCTGGCCGCCGGCCTGCAAACCTGCCAGCTCGTCCGCGCCGAGGACGGCACCACCGCCAGCACACGCCACGAAACAGCCGCGGACTTCACCGAAGTCGCGCAAAAATTCGGCCTGCCGCGTGGCTAAACGCCCCAGAGACATCGCCAGCGCCGTTTACCGCTGGACCAAAAACCGCCCGCCGATGCGGGCATTTTTATGGGGGCTAGCCGCCGCCCTGGCTTTGCCGCCGGTGCATCTGCTGCCAGCCCTGCTCTTCTCCGTCCCGGCGTTTCTACGCCTGATCGGCGAGGCCGGCAGCATCCGGCGCGTCATGCTCCTGGGCTGGCTCTACGGTTTCGGCACGGCCCTGGCCGGGCTGTACTGGCTCACGGAGCCGGTCCTCACCGAGGCCGCAAACTTCTGGTGGCTGGTGCCCTTCGCCGCCCCAGCCGTGGCCGCGGCAGTCGCCTGCTACACCGTTCTGCCCGCTCTGGCCGCCTATTTCACCAAGCCTGGCCCCGGCCGGCTGCTCGTGTTCGCCGGGGTCTGGGAACTCTCCAATATCGCCCAGCAATTCTGGTTTTCCGGCTTCCCCTGGAATTTATGGGGCGCGGACTGGGCCGCCCCCGGCACATTCGGCGATATTTTCATCCAGCCCGCCGCACTGGTGAGCGTGCACGGGCTAACCCTGTTCACGGTCATCCTCGCCGGATTACCGATGTTCCGCCGCCGTGGCCCGCCCATACTCCTCGCCGCTCTCGTGCTCTGGGCCGGGTACGGCTGGCTGCGGCTACAAACCCCGGTGCCACCCACCGGCCTCACCGTGGCAATGCTCCAACCCAACGCCCCCGAGCCGCCGGACTTCTCCCGCCCAGCGATGGAAGCCAGCTGGCAACACCTGCTCTCCATGAGCAGTGCCGCCCTCAACACCAAGCCCAACGTCATCATCTGGCCGGAAGCAGCTTCCCCCTGGTATCTCGCCAATGATGCCGGAGCACGCACCCAGCTCGCCGCCGTCACCGGCACCACCCCCGTGCTGGCCGGCAGCCTGCGCATGGAATCACAATCCGACTTCCGCAATTCACTGGTCGCTCTGGCCGGCCCGGTACCGCCGCTCGCCGTGTACGATAAATGGAAGCTGGTCCCCTTCGGCGAATACACACCTCACTGGATCCCGCTCAAAATCATCCCCGACGCGCTGGGCAGCGGCCTCACCCCCGGCACCGGCCCCGCCACCATCAGCATCGCCGGCCTGCCGCCCTTCGGCCCGATGATCTGCTACGAGGACGTGTTTCCTGGACAAATGGTGGATGAGGCACACAGACCCGCCTGGCTTGTGGTTGTAACCGACGATGCCTGGTTCGGCGACTCGAGCGGGCCGCGCCAGCATTTCGTCAACGCCCGGCTGCGCGCGGTGGAAGAGGGTTTGCCGCTCGCCCGTGCCGCGAACTCCGGCCCATCGGCCATGATCGATCCGTACGGCCATGTGCTGGCAAGCTTACCGCTTGATGCACAAGGCGTTCTCGCCGCCCCTTTACCCGGTCACCTGCCTCCAACGCTTTTTTCTAGGCACGGATTGAAAATTCCGGTAATACTTGGAGTTGTGGCAATGATTGCCGGATTGTTAACTTCCGCCTTGATTTAATGTAATAAATTAAGTGTTGCTCGGGGAGTGTCTATTTAATAATGCAATTCACGAGGATTTGTATTGTATTTTTCGTTAAGGACTGTTAATTTTTTACAGCTTTATGTCAATGGCGCGGCAAGACTACCGTGCTAATCTAGGCGGGGACACGACCACCACCGGCCAGAAGGCCGGAGAATGAATTCACGCGGTACCCACCACCGCATGTTGGAGTAGTTGAGTAGCTATGGCTGATGAGACCGCCGTGCGTCCGGAGCGTGAAAGCCGCCCCAGCCCCATCGATATCCATGTCGGATCGCGCATCCGGCTGCGCCGTACCCTCCTCGGCATGTCCCAGGAACGGCTCGGCGATGCACTGGGGCTAACCTTCCAGCAAGTACAGAAATACGAACGAGGCGTTAACCGCGTCGGCGCATCGCGCCTGTTCGATATCTCACGCGTGCTCGATGTCCCCATCTCATACTTCTTCGACGATATGCCCGAAGGCATGTCCGAAACACCCATCTCCGGCCCCCGCGGAAGAGTCTACGGCTTCGCCGACCAACAAGAACCCTTCAACGCCGGCGTCGATGACCAACTCACCAAACGCGAAACCCTGGAACTGGTCCGCGCCTACTACCGCATCACCGACCCCGCCATGCGCAAACGCATGTTCGACCTCATGAAATCCCTCGCCCCCTCCGAAGCGGCGTTCGAGGCAAATTAAGGGAAAAAGGCGACGGGGCTTTGCCCCGTCGCCTTTTTACTTCACTCGACAGCCCCGGAGAGGGCCTGTTCCTCAGCGGCGATGATACCAGCGCGGGCGGCGATGGCGCTGGCGTCGATCGGCGGGCCGGGGAAATGTTTGCGGGCGAAGCCGAACCAGATGATGGCGAGCAGCACCAGCAGACCGATGAGGTAGTTATCGAGGATATCATAGGGCGGGCGTGTGCCGATGTAGATGATCAGCACAGCACCCAGCACGGTGATGACCGCGAAGGGTTTAGATAGGGCGCCGAGCCTGAACGGCCCGAATTCGGTCCATTTTTTACCTTCGGCGAGCAGCCCGGCCAGGATTGGCATGGCGTAGGAGATGTAGAGGAACATCGCGCAGCCGGTTGCCAAGGCGGCGAAGGCCGGGGAGTAAAGTGTGGCGGCGATGGAGAGCACCACGGTGAGCCACACGGCGTAGACTGGCGCGCGGTGTTTATGGTCGACCTGTTTCCAGTATTTATGCCCGGGCAGGCCCCCGTCACGCGAGAAGGCGTAGACCATGCGCGAGGTGGAGGTGACACCGGCCAGCGCGCAGAGAAAGTTGGCGAGCACGATGCCGATATAGAGCAGGTCCTTGAACCAGACCGGTATGGGCATGTTGGCCATCAGGTTGAGGATGATGGCAAAGCCGTCGCCCGCGGCCTTCACCGGGTCCGGCATGGCGAGTACGAAGGACACCGCCATGACCAGGCCGAACACACCGGACCAGATGATGGCGTTGAGGATGCCGCGCGGCACGTTGCGGCGTGCATCGACGGTTTCTTCCGATGTATGGGCCGAGCCGTCGAAACCGGTGATGGTGTAGAGCGGGTAGAGCAGCGCCAGGAGGAAGAGGTAGAACGGGTGGTCGCTATGCGGCAGCACGCCGGCGCCCGGCGCGCCCGAGAAGTTGGTGTAGGTAACCAGGCGGTGCAGGTCGAAATGCCCGCCCGCGTAGGCCGTGTAGAGCATGGCGGCGGTGAGGAAGAAGGCCACGACCAGGATCAGATAGCCGGAGAAATCGATCAGCTTGGTGGTGAGCCGCATGCCGAAATGGTTGAGCAGGCCTTGCGCTCCGACGATGATCACCATGGCCAGCACCTGCGGCCAGCCACCGGAGAAGGTCGGCCAGAAGGTGGACCAGCTGGAGGTGTTGATGCCGAAGATATTGGTGAGGATCAGCCCGTTGAAGAGGTTGTAAACGCCGACATCCACGGAGGCGATAACGAAGATCAGGCCGAGCAGGTTGAACCAGGCGGTAACCCAGCCCCAGGCACGCCCGCCCAGGATGGAGGACCAATGGTAGAGCCCGCCCGCGGTGGGGTACGCCGAGGCAATCTGCGACATCGAGCAGCCGACGATCAGGGCAAAAATCGAGCCGATGATCCAGCCGACGATGGCGTCGAACGCGCCGCCGCCGCAATAGGCCGCCTGGAACGAGGTGATACCGCCGGCCAGGATACAGATGATGGAGAAGGACACGGCAAAGTTCGAGAAGCCATGCATGCGCCGGGAAAGTTCCTGCGCGTAGCCCATTTTATGGAGAGTGGCGGCATCCGCCGCAAGGATCTCTTGTTCGGTCTGCTGCACCATTTACATCGCCCCTATGTTACCAATTGATTTACTGATTGATTTTATAAACGGAGCCTATACGCGGAATTACGATCCGCCAAGATAAACTTGGCCGCCCGGCATTCCGGTCAGACAAAAATATGATTATAATCGACAAATAAACCTATCGGGAGTTCAAAATGTCCGAGGCCCCTCACCTTACCCTGCCCCAGTTGCAGGCCATGGCCGATGCCGGCGAGATCGACACCATCATCGTCGCTGCCTGCGATATGCAGGGAAGGCTGCAGGGCAAGCGGGTGATGCCCAAATTCTTCTTCGAGTCGGTAACAACGGAGGCAGCCGAGGGCTGTTCCTACCTGCTGGCAACGGACATAGAATGCGGCACCGTGCCGGGCTACGAGCTGACCAGCTGGGACAAGGGCTATGGCGATTTCGTCTTCGCGCCCGACCTGAACACGCTGCGCCTGGCGCCGTGGCAGGAGAAAACCGCCATTATATTGTGCGATATCGAGCTGCACGGGCATAAGCCGGCCGATGTCTCACCGCGTACAATGCTGAAAAAACAGCTGGATAGGCTCAAATCCCATGGCCTGACCGCCTGGGCCGCGACGGAACTGGAATTCATCATGTTCCGCGAGACCTATGAGGATGCTTGGAACAAGGCCTATCGCGGGCTGACCCCGGCCAACCAGTACAACAACGACTATTCCATCCTCGGCACCGCGCGGGTGGAACCGATCATCCGGCGTATCCGCAACACCATGGAAGCCGCCGGCATCCAGGTGGAAAACTCCAAGGGCGAGTGCAACCTCGGCCAGCACGAGATCAATTTCCGGTACGGCCCGGCGTTAAGCACGTGCGATAAGCATGTGATTTATAAGGAAGCCGCCAAGGAGATCGCAGCCGAAGCCGGCACCTCCCTCACCTTCATGGCCAAGTTCAACGAGCGCGAGGGCAACAGCTGCCACACCCATCTGTCGCTGCGCAACGAGGCAGGCGAGCCGGTGTTCCTGGATGCGGACGGGCATTCACCGTCCAAATTCTTCAAGCAGTTCATGGCCGGTCTGCTGCGCCACGCACCTGAAATTGCACTATTTTTCGCACCCAACATCAACTCCTACAAACGCTTCGCCGCCGGCAGCTTCGCCCCCACGGCCCTCGCCTGGGGCATGGACAACCGCACCTGTGCCTTCAGGGTTCTCGGCCACGGCAAATCCATCCGCGTGGAAAACCGCCTCCCCGGCGGCGATGTGAACCCCTACCTGGTGCTGGCTGCCATGATCGCCGCCGGGCTGGACGGTATCGAGGGCGATTTCGCCCCGGTGCCGTTGTTCACCGGCAATGCCTACACATCGGACCTTCCCCGCGTGCCGAACACCATGGCCGAGGCAGCAAAACTATTCGCCGAAAGCGAGTTCACCCACGCGGTCTTCGGCGCCGATGTGGTGAAACACTATACCAACATGGCCAAAGTGGAGATGGACGCGTTCAACGCCTCCGTAACCGACTGGGAGCGCTTCCGCTCCTTCGAAAGGATGTAAGTACATGGAATTGCGTGGTAATTGGCGAATCCCGACCGAAATTCTGGCCGGGCCCGGCCGCATCGCGGAACTGCCCGGGCGGGTAAAAGCCGACGGCATCGCCCGCGTGCTGGTCGTCACAGACCCCGGCGTCGCCGGCCTGCCCTTCCTGACCAGCATTCTGGACGGTCTGAAAGCCGCCGGCATCACCCCCGCTTTGTTCAAGGACGTGCATCCAGACCCGCAACTGGCCGATATCCTGGCCGGTGCCGCCGCCTATAAAGCGCACAACGCCGAAGCCATCATCGCCATCGGCGGCGGCTCGGGGCTCGATTGCGGCAAATCCATCGGCCTCGCCGTCTCCACCTCCCGCCCGCTCTGGGATTTCGAAATAACTCTCACCGGCCCGGCCCTCGACACGCCCATCCCGCCGATCTTCGCCGTGCCCACCACCGCCGGCACCGGCTCCGAAGTCGGCCGCGCCACGGTCGTCATCGACACCGAAAAACGCCGTAAATACATACTGCTACATGCCCAAATGCTGCCGCGCCTGGTCATCCTCGACCCCGAGCTGACCTACGGCCTGCCGCCCAACGTTACCGCCTGGACCGGCATGGACGCCCTCGCCCATTGCCTGGAAGCCTATTACGGGGATTTCTACCACCCGATTGCGGACGGCATCGCCATCGAAGGCATGCGGCTTGTGAAGGAAAACCTTCAACTTGCTGTAAATGAACCAAAAAATACCACCGCCCGGATGAACATGCAGGCCGCCGCCAGCATGGGCGCCACCGCCTTCCAAAAGGCCCTCGGCGCCATCCACTCCCTCTCCCACCCCATCGGCGCCCGCTTCCACGCCCATCACGGCCTCACCAACGCCGTGCTCATGCCCTATGTGCTGGCTTTCAACCGCCCCCTCATCGAAGACAAAATCGCCTACGCCGCCCAAGCACTGGGCATCCCCGGCGGCTTCGACGGCTTCCAAAACTGGATCCTGGAACTACGCACAGCCCTAAAAATCCCCCACACCATAGACCAACTCAAGGTAACCCCCGACGCCCTCGAAGACCTGGCCGCCGAAGCCGTCGCCGACCCCAACACCCCCGACAACCCCCGCACCGCCACCCAAGCCGACATGCTCCGCATCCTGCAAGCCGCCATGGCCGGGACATTCACGGGGTTAAGCAGCTAAAAAGGCGGGGCTCCGCCCTGGCCTTTTTAACTACCGAACCCCCGTGTTATGCCCAGCCATGGGATGGGTGCGGAAGCTTGGGGTTTGGTACGATGGGTTGCCGCCGGGACTGACGGCTTTGCTATTTCTCGCACCTTGTCTGGTTACCCTGCTGCTCCAGTCGTTCTGGCCCAAGCCATGGTTCATGGACTTCAATGCCATGGCCTGCGCCGGCGATGCGCTGGTGCATAATATGCCCATCTACCCGCCGAAGCCCGCCTGTCCCGTCTTCGGCACGGCCTTTGTGTACACACCACTTTGCGCCCAGATTTGCGCGACGCTGCAACGTCTGCTGGGTTTTCGTGGTGAAACGGCGCTCTATGGGGTCATCTATTCAGCCGGCGTGCTCGGTGTGCTGGCGCTGCTGCTGCGCGGGCCAGGCTTTAAGGCGCGCGCGCCTTTTCTTGCCGGGCTAACGGCCAGCGGACTGCGCTTCGGCAATCTCTCGGTTCTGCTGCACGCCGGCATTCTGTTCACCGCCTGGCGCTTTGCGGCAAAACCTTTACTTCTGCTGCCGCCCATCGCGCTCGCCTGCGTTCTCAAACCAACCTTCGCCGTCTATGCCGCTTTGTTTCTGTTCACCAGCATCCCCTGGTGGCGCCGCATGGCCTACGGCGCAGTCACGCTGCTGCCCGCCGCCGGCTATTTCCTCTATTTCCGCCTCACCGACCAAAACCTGTTCGGCGATTTTCTGACGGTCACCCACCTCTGGGGCTTCCGGCTGGCCAACGGCCACGGCTTTCTCTCTCTCATCTCCCTCGCCGGGATCACCAATTTTGCCGCCATCTACCCACTTTACGCCGTCTACGCCGCGCTGCTGCTGCTCTGCGGCCTGGTGCTGGCGCAAGCCGCCGCCTCTCCGGCCGAGCGTTTGATGCTCGGCATCGCCGTCTGCATCCTGCTCTACCCCCGCATCATGCCCTACGACCAGTTCACTTTGCCGCTCGGCATGGGGCTGCTGGCCCAGCAAGGCGGCAAAACAACCCAGCACCTATCCCTCGCCATCGGCCTCGCCTGCCTCGCCACAGGCGGCAACATGGGCGGCCAAATCCTATACCTCGGCAGCTGCGCCCTACTGATAGGCCGCGCCGCGGCGACCTGGAGAAGAGGCATTGGGGCTGAGTTTGAAGTAAAAAGGCGAGGGCTCCGCCCCTCGACCCCGCTGGGGCCTGAGAGCCGTTCTAAGAAGTTCTTGAATCATATGAATCCTTTGTGATTCTCTCTCTGCGAGGCATCGATTCGCGGAGTTTTTGTGATGTGGACAGTTGAGCACCGAACAGCGGCTGGG
>JAMFRU010000145.1 GCA_026224875.1 Acidocella sp. | reverse complement strand
GACCACGCCCGAAACCGCCGTGATCATGGCCCAGAAAATCTCACAATCCTGCGCAAACTCGCCCTCAACGTCCTGCAGTCCGCACGACCAGACATCTCTGTCAGACGTAAACGAAAGCGCGCAGGCTGGTCAGACGAATTCGCACGCTCGGTCCTCGGTCAAATGCGATAGCCGTGCATGGTACCGGCTGGTTTTTTCGCAAAATTCAAAATGCGGCGGATGGCGCGGCGCTACGCTACGCAGTTGCCCCGGCTTTTGATGCAGGATTACGGGGGCGGTGAGACTTATACTGACGCACAAATAACCGCCTGCGTCCGTCGCGCAAAACTGCCCAAGGCGGGGTTGCGGCTCGCCCACGCAGCCTACCTGCCTGAGCCTGAATTTACGCAAAAATACGGGGCTGACTACGCTCTATTGCATCAGTTGTTCGAAGACAGCTTGCCGAGTTTGCCGGCGCAGGAGATCGGAAACGCCGCTGATTCGAACAACGCAAGTATCTATCCAGGAGGTTTTAGCTAGAAGGCGCCGTGAACGGCGCCTTCTAAGGTGAATTAACGCTCCAAACACATGGCAACGCCCATGCCGCCGCCGATGCACAAGGTGGCGAGGCCCTTCTTGGCGTCGCGCTTGCCCATCTCGTGCAGCAAAGTCACAAGAATGCGGGCGCCCGAGGCGCCTATGGGGTGGCCGATGGCGATTGCGCCGCCGTTCACGTTCACTTTTGCTGGATCAAAGCCGAGGTCCTTGTTTACCGCGCAGGCTTGGGCGGCGAAGGCTTCGTTGGCTTCGATGAGGTCGAGGTCGGCCACGCTCCAACCGGCCCGTGCCAGTGCTTTACGCGAAGAAGGTATCGGGCCGGAGCCCATCACTGCCGGGTCCACGCCGGCGGTAGCGAAGCTGGCGATGCGGGCGAGCGGGGTGAGGCCGCGCCTTGCGGCTTCCTTGGCGCCCATTATCACCAGTGCCGCGGCGCCGTCGTTGATGCCCGAGGCGTTGCCGGCCGTTACCGTGCCGTCCTTCTGGAAGGCGGGTTTGAGCTTGGCCATGCTTTCAACCGAGGCGTCGTGGCGGATGTATTCGTCGTTTTCGACCACTACGTCGCCTTTGCGCGTTACCAGGGTTACTGGCGCGATCTCATCCTTGAACCTGCCTGATTTTTGGGCGGCAGAGGCTTTTTGCTGCGAGCCGAGCGCCAGTGCGTCCTGCTCCTCGCGGGTGATCTGCCACTGCTTGGCCACGTTCTCAGCGGTGACGCCCATGTGGTAGCCGTTGAACGCGTCCCACAGCCCGTCGCGGATCATGGTGTCGATAAAGCTCAAATCGCCCATTTTGGTGCCGGCGCGTAGGTGCTGGGCATGGGGGGCGAGGCTCATGCTTTCCTGCCCGCCGGCCAGCACGATGTTGGACTCACCGGAAATGATCTGCTGCGCGGCGAGGGCGACGGTGCGCAGGCCGGAGCCGCACACCTGGTTGATGCTGAACGCGGTTTTGGCATCTGGGATGCCGGCGGCACGCGCTGCCTGACGGGCGGGGTTCTGGCCTTCGGCGGCGGTCAGCACCTGGCCGAGGATCACCTCGTCAATGTCTTCCGGGCTCAGTCCGGCGCGGGCGATGGCTGCTTTCAGCGCCACGGTGCCGAGCACATGGGCGGGAGTGGCCGCGAAAGCGCCGTTGAAACTGCCAACAGGGGTGCGGGCGGCCGAGACGATGACGATGTCTTCCATGGCTTTGTCCTTTTCGCGAGGTTCCGAGACTGTTTCAAAACTCGTTCTGGTGAGTCAGCTGCAGTGTTTTTCGAGAACCGGAGCGCAGCGTACGGCTTGTACGTGAGCACCGGAAGCGGAGAAAAGCGCTGCAGATGGCCGCCAGGGCGGGTTTTGAAGCAGTCTCGATTATAGGTTGTGGACCCAGACCGCGAAAGGCCGCCAGAGTGCGGATTCCGCATTGGTGCCGGCCACCATGCCGATATGCCCGGCGGAGGGCTCTATCACGGTCGCATGGGGCAGTTTTTCCGCCAGCGCCTGGGCCGAGGCCGCCGGCACCAGCCGGTCGCGCGCCGGTATGGCGCAGAAGGCGGGGATGGTGAGGGCTGCCGGGTTCACTTCCAGCCCCGCCACGCGCCATTGCCCGCGCCCTGGCGTGTTGGCACCGTACCAGCCGCCGAGTGTCTCGCGCGCTACGGGTGCGGCCAGGGGTACGCCGTCTGCCAGCCAGTCTTCCATGGCCACGAAGCGGCGGGCCCGGGGTTGCGTTTTATCCTGGCCGGCGTAGTCGCGGAATTTATTGCCGACGCCGAAAGGGTCGACCATGGCGAAGATTGTGTTCAGCGCGTCGATCGGCAGTGTGCCGTTGAATTGCAGCACTGGCTCCAATGCCGGCAGCGCTTCGGCCACGCGCCGGGCGGCTTCCGGGTCGGCGGCATGGAAATCCCAGGGGGTCGCCAGCAGCGCCAGCCCGGTTATTTTACCCGTGCCCTGCGCCCGCAAGGCGGCGGCCAGAGCCAGCAGCCCGCCCATGCAATAGCCCGCCAGAATCACCGGGCCGGGGATGGCGGCCAGCGCCCGCTCCAGCCTTCCTGCGATATAATCGGTCAGGGTAAAGTGTCGCTCGACCTCGCCGGGCCAGCCCCAGTCGAGCAGATATGGGTGCAGCCCTTCGCCTGCCAGCCAGCGCAGCATCGAGGCGTTTTCCATGAGGTCCAGGATATAGGCGCGGTTGATCAGGCTGGGGACGAACAACACAGCAGGTCCCCCGCTTCCGGAATTGGGCTCGCCATAATCCAGCAGCCGCGTTTCCTGCTCTTCCCACAGCACCGGAGGGTCGCGCATCTCGCGCACATAAGGGTCGGCCCGGTAGGCGGCGATGCCGGCGATCAGCGCGCGGTCGGTCCGCAGTGTTTCCTCAAGCGTTGCCCGAAGTTTCTCCGGGTCCTGCGCTTGGCTCAGGGTATCCAGGCTTTGCAGCCACAAATTCTGCCAGCCGCTGTTCCAGTTCAGCGATGCGGCGGTTGAGCTGCTCGATTTCAGCCACGCCCGGCTGAGGTGCAACAGCAACGGCCGGGGCCCGCGGCGGCTGAGCGGCGCCGGCGCTTCCGGGCGCGGCGGGCTCATGCCCAGGCTCAAGCGGGGGCTCATGCGGCAGTAACGCCGCGGCCGCGCTGGCCGCCTGCGCCCAGAGCACCATGGTGGCGGTCCAGGTTTCGCGTAATTCCCGGTCCGCGGCCATGGCGGTAAGTTCGCTTTGCCACATGG
>JAMFRU010000144.1 GCA_026224875.1 Acidocella sp. | reverse complement strand
GCCGCCCGCACCGTAGAAGACACATGGAAAGGCATTGGAAGCCTGCTCTGTGCATTCTCACCACAGGAATGCGCAAATTACCTCAAAAATTCCGGGTACGCGTCAATTTGAGAATATCAGACTCTAGAAGCGCCTTCTTATAAGCGGGCTTCGATCATCAACCGTTTCATTTCGGCGATCGCGGTTGGTAGGCCGATGAGGAGGGCTTCGCCGATGAGGTAGTGGCCGATATTTAGTTCGCGCACCTCTGGGAGTGCGGCGATGGGTTGGACGTTGGCGAAGGTGAGGCCGTGGCCGGCGTGGCATTCGAGGCCGAGCTTGGCAGTCAACGTTGCTGCTTCGCGCAGGCGGTTCAGCTCGCCGGGTTTGCCGTTGGCGTAGGCGCCGGTGTGGAGTTCCACCACCTGGGCGCCGATTTCCGCGGCGGCTTCCACCTGGCCGGGGGAGGGGTCGACGAAGAGGGAGACGCGGATGCCGGCATCGCGCAGGCGCGCTATGGCGGGGCGCAAAGCCGCACGGGTGTTCACCACGTCCAGCCCGCCTTCGGTGGTGATTTCGGCGCGGCGTTCAGGCACGATGCAGGCGCCGTGCGGTTTTAGGCGCGTGGCGATGCTTAGCATCTCGTCGGTGATCGCCATTTCGAAGTTTACGGGTTTGCCGGCCCCCGCTGCACCCCAGGCGCAGATGGCTTCGGCATCGGCGTCGCGGATGTGGCGGCGGTCTTCGCGCAGATGGATGGTGATGCCGTCCATGCCCGAGCCCACAAGCGCGCGGGCGACGCTCAAGGGGTCGGGATGGTTGCCGCCGCGTGCGTTGCGGATGGTGGCGACGTGATCGATGTTGACGCCGAGGCGTATGTTACCGGGCATGTCTGGCCTCAGATATGGATCGGGCGGCCATCCACCGCGAGGGCGGCCTCTTTCACCACTTCGCTGAGGGTGGGGTGAGCATGGCAGGTGCGGGCGATGTCTTCGGCCGAGGCGCCGAATTCCATGGCGGTCGTGCATTCGGCGATCAGCGTGCCGGCGTCGGGGCCGATGATATGCACGCCCAAAACCTTGTCGGTTTCCTTGTCCGCGAGGATTTTAGCGAAGCCTTCCAGCGCGCCCATGGCGCGGGCGCGGCCGTTGGCCATGAAGGGGAATTTGCCGATCTTGTAGGCAATGCCTGCAGCTTTCAGCTCTTCCTCGGTCTGGCCCACGGCGGCAACTTCCGGCCAGGTGTAGACCACGGAGGGGATGGCGCCGTAATTGACGTGGCCGTGCTGGCCGGCCAGTGTCTCGGCCAGCGCCGTGCCCTCTTCCTCGGCCTTATGGGCCAGCATGGGGCCGGCGATGACGTCGCCGATGGCGTAGACGCCGGGGACGTTGGTGGCGTAGTGGGCGTCGGTTTTCACACGGCCGCGCTCGTCCACGGCAACGCCCGCGGCCTCTAAGTTCAGGCCGGCGGTGTAGGCGTAGCGGCCGATGGCGAGCAGCACGATGTCTGCGGTGATTGTCTCGGCATCGCCGCCCTTGGCGGGCTCGACGGTAAGGGTAACCTGCTCGCCCGCGACAGTGGCGCCGGTGACCTTATGGCCGAGCTTGAACTTGAAACCCTGCTTGGTGAGGATCTGCTGGAAGGTCTTGGAAATTTCATTGTCCAGGCCGGGGGTGATCCGGTCGAGGAACTCGATGACCGTGACCTCCGCGCCCAGGCGGCGCCAGACCGAGCCCAGCTCCAGGCCGATAACACCAGCGCCGATGACGACGATATGGGCGGGCACCTTGTCCAGCTCCAACGCGCCGGTGGAGGTGACGATGTGCTTCTCATCCACCGCAACACCTTTGAGCGGCACGGAGTCAGAGCCGGTGGCGATGACGATGGATTTGGCGGTGTAGGCCGTGCCGCCAACGTCGATCTCGTTGGGGCCGGTGAACTTGGCCTCGCCCTTGAGCCAGGTGATCTTGTTCTTCTTGAACAGGAACTCGATGCCCTTGGTGTTGGCGGTCACAACCTCGCCCTTGCGGGCCTGCATGCGGGCGACATCAATGCTGATGTCCCCGGCGTTAATGCCGTGGTCCTTGAAACCATGCACCAGCTCGTGGAAATTCTCGGAGGATTGCAGCAAAGCCTTGGAAGGAATGCAGCCAATGTTAAGGCAGGTGCCCCCCAACGTGGCGCGCTTCTCAACGCATGCGACCTTCATGCCCAGCTGCGCCGCCCGAATGGCACATACATAGCCGCCAGGCCCAGAACCGATCACAATAAGGTCAAAACTATCCGCCATAACCATCCCCCGTGCAACTGCGCCTGCTCAATAGCCGGGCATGCAATCACAGGCAATCTGCGCCCGTGCGGGGCAGGTTCACGGAAAAAGGCGGGTCGTCACGCCAGAGGCGTGCTTCGCACGACGGCAGAGCCCCGCCTTTTTACTGTGAAACCCTACTCCACACGGGTGAAGTATTCCGTGATAGCGCCGGCTAGGAGCGAGAATAGGATGGCTCGTTTGGGGTCTCGGCGGATGAGGATGTTGGCGAGGCTGGTTAGCATGGCGATGGTGCCGCTGGCTTCGCCGAAAATGTCGGGGGTGTGGCGGCGGCGGCTGCGCAGGATAATGCTGCCGGTTATGAAGATGAGGGCGGCGATGAACAGCAAAGCGAGCGCGGTTAGGGCGGCTGCATCGGCGGCGCCCAGGTGGTTATCCAGGTAGATGAAGAGGGCGGTGGCGAGCAAAACGAAGGCGGCCAGCACCAGGAATAATACGGCGAAGGCGAGTGCCGCCCATAGGGCGGCACTCTTTAGTGTGGACCCGGCGTAGCGGGTGATACTCATTTTGATGCGTTCACTTAAGCGGGTCTCACTTAGCCGGGCTTATTTGGCGGGGATGGTTTTGGCGCGGCGGCGGAGCAGGGAGGCTGCGAGCAGGCCGACGCCGAAGGCGATGGCGATGCTGGCGAGCGGCTTGGCGGTTATTTCAGACTCGACGCGGGCTGCGGCATCGCGGCTGGTGTCTTTGATTTTGCTGCCCAGACGGCTCAGCTCGTCTTCCACATCGTCGAGGCGGGCGCCGAGATGGGTGCTTTCGAGAAAATCGGTGACGCGGTCGAGGACCTCGTGGGCATTGGTGCCGAGCTTGTCCTTCACCGCATCCAGGTTGGAGCGCAGCCGGCTGAAGTCGCGCTTCAGGGCTTCGCTCTCGCGCGCGGCGGTCTTGGCGGCCTTATCGGCAGCTTTGTTGGCGGCGTTCTTGGCGGCGTCGGCGGCATCGTCGATATAATCGGAAGTGTTCATCTGCTGGGTCTCCTTAATCCTGGTCTCATGTCCCGCAGGCTTGCTGGGCTATTGCACTATATATGTTGGCTTTGCGCAATCGCGCGTAGAAAGACCCTGCCGTTGCATGTATTTATTGACATGCGGGACTGCGGGTGCGGCGGTGCCTTGCGCGGCGCGGCGGCGGCTCGCTATGCCGGAGCATGGACGCTGTTTTGTGACCAGATTTGCGGCGGGTTTCGTTCTGGCTTTGGTTTTGGCCTTAGCGGGCAGGGGCGCGCAAGCGGGGGCCCCGGCTCAAGGTGAGACCCAGGTTCCGGCGCATGCGGAGCCGCTGAGTAACCCCGCACTGGCTGGTCCCTTGCTGGGCACCCCCCCGGCCTCGCTGGCGCCGCTGGTGAAATGGGTTGCCCCCGCTGTGGTGGGGATTGCGGTGACGGAAGCGCCGAGCGGGGCTTCCATGCCGGCACCGGTACTCAAACCATCCACCAAGTCCAGTCGTGCCCCACAACCTCCGATAGGCCAGGCGGCGGGTTCGGGCTTCATTATCCGCGCCGATGGGATGATCGTGACCAACGACCACGTGGTCGCCGGGGCGGCGCAGATCATCGTGACACTCAACGATGGCACCCGTTATCCGGCTAAACTTGCCGGGGCGGACGATCTTACCGATATCGCAATCATTAAAATATCGTCATCTTCGCCGCTCACCCCGGCCCGCTGGGGGGATTCCAGCAAGGTGCAGGTGGGCGATTGGGTTCTGGCCGCGGGAAACCCCTTCGCGCTGGGAAACTCATTCACGCTCGGGATCGTTTCGGCCGAGGGGCGCGATATTGACGATGGCCCGTTCACGCATTTTTTTCAGCTCGATGCGCCGATAAATCCTGGTAATTCGGGTGGGCCTTCGTTTAACATGCAAGGCCAGGTGATTGGCATTAATGCAGCAATAGTCTCGCCTTCCGGTGGATCTGTGGGGGTGGGGTTCGCGATTCCGAGCAATAGTGCCGCAACCGTGGTGGACGAATTGATCGCACACGGAGCAATTGCCCGCGGCTGGCTCGGTGTTGGGGTTGGCGATCCGCCGGCGGGGAACGGCGGGCCGGGCAATGGTGCTGTCATAACCGGGCTTGAGCCGGGCGGCCCCGCGGACCGGGCGGGCTTGACGGTAGGGGAAACAGTGCTGACAGTGAACGGTATTGTGGTGTCTGGAGCTGATGGACTCACCCGCGCCATTGCTGGATTGCAACCCGGCGTTAAGGTGAGTCTTGGGGTGAGCGAAAATGCACATATATTCCACATACCGGTCATCGTAGGGCGCCGGCCGGCACAACTGGGGGAATGACGATGCGCATACTCGTCGTGGAAGACGACAAAGACGTGGCTGGTTTTGTTGTGAAGGGACTGCGTGAAGCGGGACACACGGTGGAGCATGCCGATAACGGCAGGGACGGGTTGTTCCTGGCCGCTTCGGAGAATTTCGACTCGATCATACTCGACCGGATGCTGCCAGGCGGCATCGATGGTCTGAGATTGATGGAGACATTGCGGGCCCAGGATAACGCCACGCCGGTGCTGTTTCTCTCAGCACTCGGCCAGGTGGATGACCGGGTAAAGGGGCTGAAGGCGGGTGGTGATGACTACCTGACCAAGCCCTTCGCATTTGCGGAGCTGCTGGCACGGGTTGAGGCACTGACGCGCCGCGGCAAGACCGATGGCCCGATGACGCGCCTGGCCGTGGGGGATCTGGAGATGGATCTGCTCTCGCGTTCGGTGCGCCGGGGGGAGCAGAAGATTGAGCTGCAGCCACGGGAATTCCGTTTGCTGGAGTATCTGATGCGCCATGCCGGCCAGGTGGTGACGCGCACCATGCTGCTGGAAGGTGTGTGGGATTATCATTTTGACCCCCAAACGAACGTGATCGATGTGCATGTGTCGCGCCTGCGGCAGAAGATCGATAAGCCTTTCGAGATGCCGCTGCTGCATACCGTGCGTAATGCCGGGTATATGCTGCGCGCCGAAGAGGTTTGATGCACGGCTGCGTTTAAGCCTTAACGCGTGGTGGGGAGCATGCCGCGGCACCCATGGGTCAGAGTTCGGAGAGCATAGTGGCGCAATTGCCTCAGCCGGTGCGTTCGCCCGAGGCGCTACGCCAAGCGGGACGCCAGGTTGGGCGCCAGGCGGGCGGCTGGCTGGGCATACGCTCGGCCGGCCGGCGCTTTGCGCTGCTCTACGCGCTTATGTTCGGCGCCTCCTCCTGCCTGCTCGCCGTCTCGCTGTGGTATTCCACAATCGGGCTGGTGCAGCACCAGGTGGAAAATGCCATCCGTAGCGATGATATCGCGCTGCTGGCGACCGCGGCACAGCCCAATGGCGGGCTGGCCGACGTGATCGCCGCCATTAACAGCCGCCTCGCGGCGCCTGAAAATGCCGGCAGTATCTATTTGGTGCTCGATGCCCAAGGCACCCGCATGGCGGGGAATTTGGATGGGTGGCCGCCGGGGCTGACCCAGATGGAGGCTTGGTACCAGCTGCCGGTGAGCCGGCAGGGCCAGGCCTCGGTCGCGTTGCTGCGGGCGGAGGTTCTGCCGGGCGGTGCGCGGATTATCGTGGGGCGCGATGTGCGGGCGCGCGCGGCCTTGTGGCACGTGCTGCGTAACGGGCTGATCTGGACCGGGTTTTTGATGGTCGCCCTGGGGCTGATCGGCGCGCTGGTGATCCGCTCGATCTTCCGCCGCATGGTGCGCGATATTTCCATTACCAGCCGCGCCATCGCCAAAGGCGACCTCTCGCGCCGGTTGCCTTTGGGTGTGGGCGAGGAATTCGACGAGCTGGCAATCATCATCAACGACATGCTGGACCGGATATCGCGGCTGATGGACGGGGTGCGGCAGGTCTCCAACGCCATTGCGCATGATTTGCGCACGCCGGTAACCCGCGCCCGCACCAGGCTGGAAGATGCCGCCCTGCATGCGGAAACCCCCGATGAATGGCGTGCGGCGATTGAACGCGCGACACTCGATCTGGACGGTATCGTCGGTGTGTTCGAAGCACTGCTGCGCATTGCCGAAATCGAAGCCGGCTCCCGCCGCGCCGCCTTCGCCGAAGTCGATCTCACGCAAACACTCTGGGACATGGACGAGCTGTACCGCGCCGTGGCCGAAGAGCGCGGGTTGCACCTGCGCACCATCATCGCCGCCCCGCTGATGGTGCTAGGGGACCGGGAGCTGGTGCAGCAGGCCGTCGCCAATTTGCTCGACAACGCATTGAAATTTTCAGCCCCCGGCACGGTCATAGACCTGTCCGCGCATATGGAAGACAATTTTGTGGAAATTGTCGTCGCCGACCGCGGCCCAGGCATAGCCGCCGCCGACCGCAACCGCGCCATGGAACGCTTCTTCCGCGCCGAATCCGCCCGCAGCACCGCCGGCTCCGGGCTAGGCCTAGCCCTGGTCTCGGCAGTAGCCCAACTCCACAACGGCACCCTACAACTAACCGACAACACCCCCGGCCTACGTGCCACGATATGCATGCCGGCGTTGGGGTGAGGAGGTAAAAAGGCAAGGGGGGCTCTGCCCCCCTTGACCCCCCGCTGGGGCCTGAGGCCCCAGACCCCCGCTACCTAAGAACTAAAAAAGAGGCCTGCCACCTAACTGTTGAAACAGCTGGATGGCAGGCCTCTTTTTTAGTTCTTCAGCTAATGGGGTCTGGGCCTCAGGCCCAGTGGGGGTCGAGGGGGCAAAGCCCCTCGCCTTTTTCCTTACTCAGCCGCGGCACTTTCCATGTCGCGTTCGATGCCGAGCAGGACGTGGGGGGAGCGCATTTTGATGAAGCTGAACCAGGCGAAGCCTATGAGCATGTATGCTGCGAAGGCGTAGGGGAAGTAGTTGTAGGGGGCGGAGGGCACGGGGTAGACGCTGCCGCCTAGGGCGAAGAGCATTAGCACGACGCCGAGTGTGCCGTAGACGATGTGTTTGGGGCGGAGTTCGCCGGTGCTTTTCAAGAGTACGGGGGCGGCGATGGAGCAGAGCAGGTACACGATGATGAAGCCGTATGAGGCGAGTGTGCCGTACCAGCCGTAGGTGTTGGTTTCCGCGTTATTGGCGAAGATGGCGCAGATGACGAAGTTGAGGAGCACGCCGACGGAGAGTGCGGCGATGGGGGTGTGCTGTTTTTTATGCACGATGCCCATGGAGGCGTGCATGAACTGGTAGCGGCCGAGGGAGAACATCATGCGGCCGAAGGCGTTGATGGAGGCCAGCGCACAGGCAAAGGATGAGACGGTGGCGCCGAAGTAGACGGGGGCTGTCATCCATTTGCTGAAATGGCTGGTGATGTCGCCGATGGGGGCCGCACTTGAACCGAGTGCCGTGGCGTTATCGCCGAAGCCCTGGGTGATGACGTAGGCGGAGATCATGAAGAAGATACCGGAGGAAACCGCCGTCCACATGATGGCGCGGGGGATGACGACTTTCGGGTTTTTGGTTTCCTTGCCGAGCGAGGCCGCGGATTCGAAGCCGACGTAGGAGAAGATACCGAACACGATGGCCTGGGCGATGCCGCCGAAGCTGGAGCCTTTGAGGGTGAGCTGCGTTGTGTCTGGTGCGAATTTGTAATGCGTGAGGGTGATGACCAGCACGATCATGATGATGGAGACCGAGACGACCTCCAGCGTGAGCCCGATGCGCGATGAGATGCGGATGTCGCGTGTGGCGAAGATCCAGACCAGGGCTGAGATGATGAGGTACATCAGGATATTGGGCACGGCGATGGGCATGCCGATGGAGGCGAAGAAGGTCTTCACGAAGATAGAGGTGGCGATGGTGAGTGCCAGTGCCGTGAAGAGGTAGGCCGCCAGCATGGCCCAGCCGGAGAGCACGCCCCAGACGGGGCCGAGGCTGCGCGAGATATAGATAAAGAAGGAGCCGGCGGCGGGGATGCGCCTGGCGAGCTCACCGATGTTGAATGCCACGATGACGAGGGCGACCGTGCAGATAAGGAACACGAGCCAGGATGCATTGCCGGCGATGCTGGCAACGACCGCGACTGATAGCGCTGGTGTTAAAGTGGGCGAGACGTTGGCCACGGATTGGCCGAGGGCCTCGAAGAACGATAGGCTATCTTTGCGTAATTCCGACATAGTAAAAATGCTCCCCCGGGGCTCCGTCTAGAACCCGTGGAACAAGCGTGAAAAACCCTGAAACGCCGCTGGCTTATTTAGGCTCCAGCAGTCGTGCGGGTTTCTTTTAACGCATAATTTTTTCTTTGCAAGCAGATTAAGTGTTTGGGAATGGTTCTATGATTTAGGCAGTTTTTTCGGTTTGCCTGCATTCGCAAGCTTCCGGATTTCATTTATCGGTGTTTGGATGGGTAGATTTTCGGGCAAAGTCGCTCCGCTCTCCATCATCACCTTTCTTACTTTTTGAGCTACATCTTTATTCTTAGCTATAACACGGGCCTCGCCTCGAATGGCCTCTTTCTTGATTGCGTCTGCAGCAGCCTGCATTTGAAAATCATGGGCCGACAACTCCAGGGTTCCGGCTCTATCAAACAAAACCTCCTTATCCCCCAATCCCTTAAGTGTCTTAACGTCCTTTAGGCTCATACCGTACAGTCCCTGGTATCGAGCATCGTGAAAGAGGGCCTGCCGATGATTTGCGACCCCTGCTTCCTGGGCAACACCACTTACTACCTTGAAAGATTTCCCCACTTTATCTCTTAATTCCAATCGCTTGGCGTTCTCTAAAGAAGCGTCGCTCATTTCCATTCTACGTGCTTGAACGGTGAAATATGCCTGTGCGCCGGCTATTTCAGGCTTTGTAGGATCACCATTCATAGCGATAAGATAGCAAGCCGCACGAGACAGGAAAAAGTCTACACCTGGACGCTGAGCACCCTTTCCGACTCCCATCATAGTGCTCGTTAAAGCGATATGATGTGACGGATCGACGCCGCTCGCTGTCAAAGCATCACGCGCACGCTGTATAACCGGCTCAAATTTATCAAAAACAGGGTATCCTAGGATGGGATGAATATCTCTAGCCATCCAAAACTCTTCGACCTCGGGGCTTTTTCTTTTTGCTGTCTCCAACTTATCCATAGTATTGCGATAGTGTGGGTGTCCTGACAGCTCATTTGTCATTCAAATCTCCGGGGTGATGTGATATGCTTTCGTAACACACATCACATACAGGAGTCGATCTTGAATGAACGTCATATCATCGAAGAACGGTTGAGGAAGAAAGAGCAGGAAGTTCAACAACTTGAGGAGAAAATCCGAGCCGGTCGGATTTATATGCAAGCCCTTCAAGACGTACTGCGCTTGATGGCCTCACCTAAAGAGGCTGTGGTGCATGCTGAGACAGCGATTCGACCCGGAAGTCTGGTCGCGAAAGCGCGGGAAGCAATTTTCGCCCACAAGAGTCCGATGCACATCACTGATCTCCTCAAGGCACTAGGCCTTGAACAATCTCGCGAAAACAGAGCTTCGCTTACAAGTTCACTATCCGCTTATGTCCGGCGGCAGGAGGTGTTTACGCGCCCTTCTCCTGGTACTTTTGGATTAGTCGAACTGGATCACCACACTACGGATAGTGAAAGTGACGAGCCACCGCAGGGCTTTGGCACATTTGCCCAGACAGATTCAGTGTCGGGCAACGATCTAGATGAAGAAATCCCCTTTTAGTATCGGCGGGATTTAGACTCCAACCTTATCGTCAGCGCCGATACCAAGCTGCTTCAGCTTCCGGTGCAACGCCGAGCGTTCCATCCCCACGAAATTCGCAGTCCGCGAAATATTGCCGCCAAACCGCAGCAACTGCGCCTGCAAATACTGCGTCTCGAACACATCCCGCGCCTCGCGCAACGGCAGCGCCATCAAATCCGCTTGCGGGTCGATGGACAGCGCGCGGGGGGCGTGGGCGGCTAGTTCCGTGGGCAGATGTTCGGCGTGGAATTGGTCTTCGCATTCGCCGGAGCGCATGATCATGAGCCAGTCCATGACGTTGCGTAGCTGGCGCACGTTGCCGGGCCAGTCGTGGGCTTGCAGGGCTGCCACGGCGTCCGAGGCCAGGCCACGGGCGGGCAGGCCGGAGATTTCGGCGGCGTGTTTCAGGAAGCTTTCGGCGAGTAGGGGGATGTCTTCGCGGCGCTCTTTTAGCGCGGGTACACGTAAGGGCACCACGGCGAGGCGGTAGTAGAGGTCTTCGCGGAATCTACCGTCGGTGATGGCGGCGGGCAGGTCGCGGGCGGTGGTGGCGAGCACGCGGATGTCTACTTTTACCCGTGTGGTGCCGCCGACGCGCTCGAAACTTTGGTCTTGCAGCACGCGGGCGATGCGGCCTTGGGTTTCCAGCGGGAGTTCGGAGACCTCGTCCAGCAGCAATGTGCCGCCGTGGGCGCGTTCCAACACGCCGATGCGGCGCGGGGTGCCGGGGCCTTCGGCGCCGGGCTCCACGCCGAACAGCTCTGCATCGAATTTCTCGGGCGCCAATATGGCGCAGTTCATCGCCACGAACGGGCCTTCGGCGCGCCGCGAGCGGTTGTGGATCATCCGCGCCACGGTTTCCTTGCCGGAACCGGGAGCACCCGAGATGAGCACGCGCGAGCCGGTGGGGGCGACTTTATCAACGGCGTTGCGCAGCGAGGAAATGCCATTGCCTTCGCCGGTCAGCTGCATCTCATTGCCGACGCGCAGGCGCAGTTCGGCATTCTCGGCCTGGAGCTTGGCGTGTTCCAGCGCGCGTTTTACGACCAGAAGCAGGCGGTCTGAATTGAAGGGTTTTTCGATGAAGTCGTAGGCGCCGCGCTGGATGGCGGCGACCGCGGTCTCAATCGTGCCGTGGCCCGAGATCATCACCACCGGTACGCGCGGGGTTTCCTCGTGCAACGCTTCCAGAATGCCGATGCCGTCGAGCTTGGAGCCCTGGAGCCAGACATCGAGGATGACCAGGTTGGGGCGGCGCAGGCGGTAGGCGGCGAGCGCCTCGTCGGATGTGCCGGCGCTGCGGGCCTCGTAGCCCTCATCCTTGAGAATCGCTTCAACGAGCAGGCGAATATCCGGCTCGTCGTCGACGATCAATATCTCGGTCATTCTTGCGGCAACTCCTTTGATGGAAGCGCGGGTGATTGAAGCGCTGCTAACTCAAGCGGGGGTAACGCCCGTGCCGGCACAATTTGCTGTAGAGGCAGGTATAATGAAACCTCAGCACCTGGGCCGCTGGGCGCAGGTTTAAGTTCCAGCCTGCCCCCATGGTCCTCCATGATCTTGGCGACGATGGCAAGGCCAAGCCCGGTGCCTTTCGGCTTATGCGTCACATACGGTTCCATCAGCCGGGCGCGGTCGGCTTCCGGGAGGCCGATGTCGTCGTCGGTGACCGAGAATGTGGCCATATTGTCATCGGCGATGAGGTGCAGTTTCACATTGGCGGCACCCTCGCGCATGTTCACCGCATCCGCCGCGTTCTGCAGCAGATTGGTGAGCGCCTGGCCGATCAGCCGGCGGTCGCAGACGGCGGTGGGGGCGGCATCGATGACGACTTCCCATTTGATGCCGGGATGGGCCACGCGTTGCAGCACCATGGCCTCGCGGGCAACCACCTCCAGGGTTTCCGGGCGCATCTGCGGGGCCGGCATGCGGGCGAAGGTGGAGAATTCGTCCACCATGCGGCCGATGTCGCCCACATGCCGCACGATGGTGTCGGCGCATTGGGTGAAACCCTCGGGGTCGGACGTGATCTCCTTGGCGAAGCGGCGTTTCAGGCGTTCGGCGGAAAGCTGGATGGGGGTGAGCGGGTTTTTAATCTCATGGGCGATACGCCGGGCAACGTCGGCCCACGCTGCTTTGCGCTGGGCGCCCAACAGCTCCGTCACATCGTCGAAGGTCACGATAAACCCATCAGGCACACCAGATTTCATCTCCGCCCCAATGCGCACCAGTAACATGCGCTTGGCCATCGCCCGCCCATGCTCGATCTGCGCTACCGCAGGCCGTTCCGGATTGGCGATCACAGCGGCAATCAGGGGCGCGAATTCAGGCGCCATATCGGCCAGATTCTGGCTAATCTGGGGCACGAGGTCGAGTCGGAGCAACTCTGAAGCCGCGCGGTTGGGCAGTTCGATGCGCCCGCGCGCGTCCAGCCCGATAACGCCGGCGGAAACACCGGCCAGGACGGTTTCGGTGAAGCGGCGGCGCTCGTCCAGCTGGTTGTTCACATCCATCAGCTCGCCGCGCTGGGCCGCGAGCTGTGCGGTCATGCGGTTAAAGGCGCGCGACAGCCCGGCCATCTCGTCGCCCGTTACTTTCTCGGGCACGCGCGCGGTTAAATCGCCGCCGCGCACCCGCTCGGCAGCCAGCATGAGATGGCCGATGGGCCGGGCGATCTGGTTGGCAATGACCAGGCCGAAGCCGATGAGGGCCGAGAGCACGAGCAAAGCCAGCACGGCGATGATGAGGGCGAAAGAGATTTCCAGCCCGGCGCGGTTTTTGGAAAGACGCTGGTATTCAGCCACCGCCTCCTGCGTCTTGTTCACATGGTCGAGAATCGCGGGGTCGATCGGCTTTTCCACCATCAGCATCAAAGGCGGATTGATGTCGAGCTTGATAACCGCCTGCTCCACCGTGCTGCCCGGCGGGCTGTACACCGGCACCTGGCCCGATTGCGCCAGCGCAATTGTGCGGGGATCTTGCGGAACGTTCACCCCCATGCCGGCGAACATGCCGGCCTGTGCAACGATGGGGCTGCCGAGGATGGGCTGGGAACTCGTCGCCGGCTGAAAAATAACAGCCTGGGTCAACCCGCGCACCGAGGCCTGGGAGGCCAGATAAGACACTAATTCATTGGGATCTTCGAGGAAGAGATTGCCCGATTGCGATAGATCGCCCGCCATCGACAGCGCATCGAGCCGGATCTCGTTATTATGCTCCTGCAAATACCCCTGGGCGACCTGGTTGCTCTCGTCCAACGCCGTTTGCACACGCTGGTTGAACCAGGCCTGAATGCCGTAGTTGAAGAACACGATTGCAAAGACCGCAACCAGAATGGCCGGCACAGCCGCAACACCGCCAAACAAAGCCACCAGCCGCACATGCAAGCGCGCGCCAGCCGCCCCCCGCCGATGCTCCAGCAAAACGCGCGTAACCCGCCCCGCCAAAACCACCATAAGCCAAAGCAAAGCGGCAAAATCAGCAACAATCATCCCCACAGCAACACCGGAATGAATCGACAATTTCACCCGCCCCGCCAGCACCGCAAACGAAGCAATCCCCAATAACAAAGCCACAGACGCCACCAACAACGTCGCCACGCGCCCCAACAACAAATCCCCCACATAAGCAAACCCCGAGCGGGACGGCGTGTCATCGGTGGGTGGCATTAAGTATGGTTCCGGGATGAGGAGTGACAAAAGGCCAGGGCTCTGCCCTGGACCCGCTGGGGCCTGAGGCCCCAGACCCCCACAAATTCGGGTTTGGGAAGGGGATGCCCTGCACGGGCTTTCAACGCGTATGGTGTGGAGGGCATCCCCTTCCCAAACCCGGGTGGGATCCAAGGGCCCTTCGGCCCTTGGCGGGTCCAGGGCAGAGCCCTGGCCTTT
>JAMFRU010000143.1 GCA_026224875.1 Acidocella sp. | reverse complement strand
TAGCTACGAGGCAATGCTCGAAGCTTGCAAACAGGCATGGCTCTTCTTGGTCAACGACCCAGCCAGAATCATTTCAATCGGAACAAGGGGATGGGCGTGTGTCAGAGGCTAAGATGACTGGTATAATGCCGGCTCCCGCCGAAGCGCTTAAAATAGCAGGCCCTTGCGCAGCATTGCGTGTACACCCTTCTCGCCATTCACGGTTTGCGTCACGCGGAAATCCACGGCGAGCGAGCAGCATTGATACGCCTGCTCGCGAGAAAAGCCGGAGCGGGCGCAGATGAAGCCGATCATCTCGCGTAATGCGATCTTCATCGCTTGGTCGAGATCTTCATTCATTCCCATGCTGATGTAATGTGTTGGTGTCTCGGCGCGCGGATAGGTGAGCAGCGGGGCGGCACCGGTATTTTTGTGCAGGATGAGGGTAAAACTGCCGGTCAGCGCAGTTTCCAGCGCATTCACGCAGACCTCGCCATCGCCTTGCAAACCGTGCCCATCGCCGGCGGAAAACAATGCGCCAGGCACGTTCACTGGGAGGAACAGCGTACTGCCGGCAGTTAATTCTTTATTATCGATATTGCCGCCATGTGCGCGGGGTTCTTTGGAGGAGACCGCACCGTAAATTGGTGCTGGCGCCACCCCCATGATGCCGAAGAAGGGTGCAAGTTTCAGCACTGGCCCCCAGGGCAGCTTGCAGGTCCCGGCCTGCCGGTCGATTGGGATATGGGAGAGAAAATAGGTGCAAAATTCTTCCGGAATCGTACCGGCAAGCGGACGGATGCCGCAATAGCCCCAATCCATACCGGGCTCGACTGACTCGATCCGGACTTCCAGCATGTCCCCCGGCTCAGCGCCTTGTACCGCTACGGGGCCGGTGAGGATATGCGTGCCCATACGTGGCGGCCGCGCCGCATGAATGGCCGCCAGGGCGGGCGGAATGGCGAAGCCGGCGCCAGGTGGTGGCATCACTTCTTCACCGCCCGAGAGGCACTCAAGCGTCACCGTGTCGCCGGATGCGATTGTGAGCACGGGGCTAAAACACGCGTTAAAAATGCCGCAGCGCGTGGTCTCTGGGGTTGCCGCGACGAAATGCTTCATACTCTGCGCCTTGCTTCATAAACAGGCCACGCGCAGGTGCGCGGCATTATGCTCCATTTAGTTTGAGCATCTGTGTATACTCGAGTCTAGTAGAGAGCCGCAGGGAAAGTCGTAAAACAAAAAATTATCAAAAATTTTTTCAAGCGTGCATACAAAATATATTCAGGCTACTCCTGATGATCCAAATCTTCAGAGATTGCGCCGGCGCGCAAAATATGCGCACGCATGGCCTGGTAGCCGAGTTCGGCATTACTGGATTCAATCGCCCGCACAATTGTCTCATGTTCCAGATGTGAGGCCATACCCTGGTCCTTTTCAGAGATGAATTGCAGCCGCGTGTAGGGAAGCGTACGCGAACGCAGGCGCTGGATGGAATGCAACAGCGTCTCGTTGTTAGCGCCCTGCCAGATTATTTTATGCAGCACGGCATTTTGAACATCGAATGCGGCCTTGTCACCCGCTTGGATGATCTCGCGCAATTCCGTTTGCTTGGCGCGCAGCGCAGCACGTCCATCCGTGCTCATGCGCAAGGCCGCGTACCGTGCGGTCGAGGCTTCCAAGTCGGCAGTGACTTCAAGAATCTCCTGCCAGCGGGCCACCGAAAAATCCGCGATGAACACACCATAACGCGGACGGAATTCGACGATGCCGGTGGCGGCGAGATGGCGCAGCGCCTCCCGCACCGGGGTGCGGGAAACGTCATAGCGTGCAGCCAGCTCTTTCTCTTCGAGCTTGGAGCCCAAAGCGAGGGTGCCGCTATTAATATCCCGCAGAATATGATTCAGGATTGTTTCGGCCAGGGTCTGCATCTTGTCTCCCATCTTAATTCTTGGTCGCATATAGTTTCCAGATCAAACTAACAAGTATCAATTCCGGGCGTGACGGGACGGAGGGGCGCGCCGCCGGCCTCAATGGCCTCGCCGGCCACCAGGCATAAATCCTCGCGGTAGCGCCCGGCGATGATCTGCACGCCGCAAGGGACAGCGCCGGGTGATTGCGTGGCGACGGCGAGACCCGGCAGGCCGAAGTAGGGCAATGCGATTTGGGTGAGCTGCGCGCGCCAGACGCGCGCGAATTCGGCCGGGCCTTGCATATCCAGCCGGTCAGGGAAGGGTAATTCGGCGGAGATGGGCAGCAGCAATACGCTGTAGCGGGCGAGGAAGACCTGCCAATCCCGCGTGAGCGTGGCACGGCGGGTGAGTTGGGTTATCAGCTCCTCTGGGCGGAATGGGGTGACCAAATCGCGCACCCCTTCCATCGCGGCCAAGGCGCCCGGGTCGCCGTCGGTTGTTATTTGGGTGAGCAAGGCATCGTAGGTGCTGCCGAGCCAGAGT
The DNA here is from genome assembly GCA_026224875.1 of Acidocella sp. Lineage (GTDB taxonomy): Bacteria > Pseudomonadota > Alphaproteobacteria > Acetobacterales > Acetobacteraceae > Acidocella. The sequence continues at coordinate 11,184 of JAMFRU010000143.1, read as the reverse complement.
TGGGCCAGAGCTTGGGCGGCTTCGTGCAATTCTGGCACGTCTTGCAGCTCCGTGACCTCCCAGCCCGCCTGCTCCAGCCGTGCCGCCGCCAGGCGCAATGCGGCTTGCACTTCGGGGGCCGTCTCCATGCCGCCTGGTTTTACGCATAAAGCGGCGTGGCGGGGTGCTGGGGGGCCTTCCAGCGGGGCTGGGATTTGCCAGATGTCGCGCGGCTGAGGTGCTGCCAGCGCTGCCAGGCCGAGGCGTAAATCCGCGATGCTGCGGGCAAGGGGGCCGGCCACGGCGGTGAGCTGCGCGCCGATTCCCCGTTCTGGCCCGGAGGCGTTGTAATTGGCGATGCGCCCCAGGCTTGGCCGCAGACCCTGCACGCCGCAGGCATAGGCCGGGTAGCGGATGGATCCCGCAATATCCGTGCCGATGGCCAAAGCGCCGATGCCGGCGGCAACGGCCGCCGCCGCACCGCCGGAGGAGCCGCCTGGGGTGAGCGCGGGGTTGTGCGGGTTTTTGGTGGCGCCGTGGAGGAGGTTATCGGTGAACCAGCGCATGGAGAAAGCAGGGGTGTTGGTGCGGCCGAGGATTACCGCACCGGCCTGGCGCAGATTGGCCACCAGCGGGCCATCCTGCTGGGCCACCAGGTCTTTTTGCAATTTTGTGCCGTTGGTGGTGGCATAGCCTTGCTGGTCGATATTCACTTTTACCGTCACCGGCACGCCGGCGAGCAGCCCCGGGGGCTCGCCTTGTGCGAGGCGGGCATCCACCGCATCCGCCTGCGCCAGCACATCCTCTGGCCGGCATTCCACCACGGCGTTGATGCGGGGGTTCACCGCCTCCAACCGGGCAAGTGCGGCCTGCGCCGCCTCCCGCGCGGAGATTTCCCGGCTTGCGATTTTGGCGGCGAGTTCCCCTGCGTTCAAAGTCCAGAGTTCCATCGCGCGTCATCCTCCCGATCTGGTCTTGGCGAGTTTAAGACGGTAAAGGCGGCGCCGTCATCCCGGCGCCGCCGCAGCCTTTCAAAGCCGCGCGACGACGCCTTTCATCTCGGTGTAGTGTTCAATTGCCGCGAACCCCGCGGCGCGGCCCCAGCCAGATTGCTTGTAGCCGCCCATCGGGAAGGCGGGGTCGAAGAAATTATGTGTATTGATGCAGACATTTCCAGATTTGACCCGCCGTGCCAGCAGATGCGCGTTACGCAGATTTTGCGTCCAGATGCTGGCATGCAGGCCGTAAATCGTGTCATTGGCCAGGCGCGCCGCTTCCTCGATATCACCCGAGAAGGGCATGGCGCAGAGCACGGGCCCAAAAATCTCCTCGCGGTAAACCGACATGCTGGCAGAAACATTCGCCATCACCGTTGCCTCGACGAAATAGCCATCCCCCCCCACATGGTTGCCGCCGGCCAGCATCTCCACGCCATCGGCGCGGCCTTGTTCGAGATAACCGCGGACGCGTGTGAGCTGCTCTGACGAGACCAGCGGCCCCAGCCGGGTCTGCGGGTCCAGCCCATGCCCGAGCTTCAGGCCGCGCGCGATGTTGGCGATGCCGGATACGACCTTGTCGAAGATTTTCTCATGCACGAAAAGCCGCGAGCTTGCGGTACAGACCTGGCCGGCGCTGAAGAAAATACCTCCCGCGACACCCGGAATGGCGATATCGAGATCCGCATCCTCCAGCACAATCGCGGGAGACTTGCCGCCAAGCTCAAGAAAAACGCGCTTGAGATTACTTGCCACCGCCGCCTGCGCGACCAGCTTGCCCGTGGCGGTGGAACCGGTGAAGGAAATTGCATCGACATCCATATGTGCGGAGAGTGCGGCGCCTACGCTCTCCCCATAGCCGGTGAGCACGTTGATGACGCCGGGCGGGAAGCCCGCCTCTTGCACGAGCTGCCCGAGCCTGATTGTGGAAAGCGGCGTTTGTTCAGCTGGTTTTAGAATCACGGTGCAGCCGGCGGCCAGCGCCGGGGCCATGCGCCAGACGGCAAGTTCCAACGGATAGTTCCAGGGCACGATGATGGCAACGACGCCGATGGGCTCGCGTATTGTGTAGGTGTGGAAATCCCCGGGCATGGAGACATTCATCGTCTCGCCGTTAATCTTGCCTGCCCAGCCGGCCATGTATTGCAACATGTTGACCGAGCCCGGCACGTCCACAATTTGACATTCAAAGACCGGCCGCCCGGTATCCAGCGATTCAATCTGCGCCAGTTCTTCGGCGTGGGAGGAGAGGATATCAGCCAGGCGCCAGAGATATTTGCCGCGCTCGGCGGCGGTCATCAGGCTCCAAGGACCGGACTCGAACGCAACGCGCGCGGCGGCGACGGCAAGATCCGCATCCGCCGCATCGGCCGATTGCACTTGCGCGATGAGCTTGCCGGTCGCGGGGTCCACCACGTCCAGCGTTTCACCGGAACGGCTCTCCACCCAGTCTTTGCCGATGAGCAGTTTATGGGGCTGTGCGAGGAAGGCAGCGGCGGCGCTGCCGAGCAGGGCTTTCGGGTCGGGGATGTGCATGCGGGACTCCTCTCAGGTAAGGGTATTCGATGGGGTAGTTGTGTATACTTAAACAGCAAATATCGTGCCGATGGCGGGAAGCCGGAGAAGTCGGGAAATCTCGCGATAATAAAGATAAATCTGTGTATATGTGCTGAATTAATGGAGTTGGATTGCCTAACATACAGGCACAAACCTTCTTACCATGTATACAAAATGCCGTTTCCACCTGGCACAACAATTGCTGCTGCCCTCTCACCCGGATGGGGGGGAGTAAAGCGATGAGGGCAATATGCAAACGATGAAGGCAGTGCGCTATTTGGGGCCGAAGCAGGATTTTGTGCTGCGCGCGGTCGCTATTCCAGAGCCGGGGCCCGGCCAGGCGCGCGTGCGTATCGCCGCCTGCGGCATGTGCCATACGGAGTTGCATCTGCGCGACGGGTTGCTTGATCTCGGGCCTCGCGATTTTACGGTGGGCCATGAGATTGCCGGTGTGATCGACGCCGTTGGGCCAGGCGTACCGGAGAGCCGCATCGGCGAACGGGTTCTGGTGTATTATTACGAGGGTTGCCAGGATTGCCGCTATTGCCGCGAAGGTGCCGAGCAGCTCTGCCCCCGCCCGGCAGCCCAGCCCGGTTTCAGCAGCGATGGCGGTTATGCCGAATATATCGCAGTGCGCGCCAGCAATTGCGTAAAACTGCCGGCACATGTCGGCCTGATCGAAGCAGCGCCGCTGGGCTGTGCCGGCTCCACCGCCGTGCATGCGGGCAAGATGGCCAGCATACGGCCTGGCGAATGGGTGGTCGTGCAGGGGGTGGGCGGCGTGGGTGCAGCACTGCTGCAATATGCGCTGGCCGCGGGGGCGCAGACGATCGCCATCGACATCAACCCGGAGAGGCTGGCACTCGCCAAAACACTCGGTGCGAATTGCACGATTAATGCCGCTGATGCCGGGGAAAGTTCCGATGCCGCCGCCGAGGTTGAGGCCATCACGCAAGGCGGCGCGGATGTGGTGTTCGAGGTGGTGGGGGCTGGGCCGAGCATGCAAGCGGCGGTGCGTATGCTGCGGCGGCGCGGCCGGCTGGTGCTGATTGGTTATACCGCAGCCCGGCTTGAGGTTCATCCGATCGAGCTGATTGTGAAGGAGGCGGTAGTGATGGGCTCCGTGGGCTCCACTTTGCAGGATTTGCATGAGGTGGTGGCGCTGGCCGCGCAAGGCAAATTGCGGGCGATGGTGGATGCGACGCTGACGCTCGACCATTTTGCCGATGGGCTGGCGATGCTCGAGGAGCGGCGGATCAATGGCCGGGCGGTGCTGGTGATGGAGGGGTGAGGCTGTACCAGCATCGTAAATGATGCTGGTACTCCCTCGTGCGTTTTGGCTGGTCAGTGCAGGTTACGCCGTGGCCAGAAATTTCGTTAGAATATTGACGAAAACTTCCGTGCGTTCAAAGTAGGGCGCATGGCCGGCCTGCGGGATCACCGCCAGTTCCGGGCCGCCCAGCACCTCCTGGCATGCGGTGCCCACGGCGAGCGGTACGGAGCGGTCTTCCGCACCCCAGACCAGTAAAATCTGTGAGGGCTTGTACGCCGCACGCAATTGCGTTGAGACATAATCGCGCGAGATGCCATCCACGACGTAATTTCCAATTTTGGTAAAGCTATCGAGTGCGCCCGGGGAGTTATTCATCCGGTATTCTTCATCGATCAGTTTTTCAGTAACCAGCGCCTTGTCATAGATTACGAAATTCAGTTTTCCGGTGATTTGCTCGCGGCTGGAGGCTTTGACGGCGTTGCGGATGCCCTCGGCTGTCGCCTGCTCCAGCGGCACGATGCCGAGCGCGCCGATGAGGACAAGTTTGGGAAAGCGCGCGGGCGACAGGCAGGCGGTGTAGGCGGCGATATGGCCGCCGAGCGAGGTGCCGGCCAGTACAGCATGTTCAATCCCGAGTTCCGTGAGTACGCCTAGAAGGAAGGCCGAAAGGCCCGGCACGTCACCAGGGCATGCGGCGCCCTTTGTGGCGAAGCCGTGGCCTGGCAGGTCACAGGCAATGGCGCGGAAGCCTCTATCGGCCATGGTTTCCACCGTGCTGGTCCAGCGATCTGCCCGCGCGCCAAGCCCGTGAACAAAGAGGAGGACGGGGCCGGACCCGGCTTCGATAACGCGTGTGATCAGCGGGCCTACGGCCAGCGGGTAGGAAATGGATTTCATGGAACCTCTGTGCGTAAGTTAATTGCGGGGAAGTGCGGCGACCGCCTCGATTTCGACGATGGCGCCGGGAATGACGAAAGCGCTGACTGCAATCAGCGTACTCGCGGGCCGGTGTAGGCCAAAAGCCGCGCGCCGTGCTGCGTCCACCGCCGCACGGTCGCCGATGTCGAGCAGGAAGATGGTGAGCTTGGCGACATCATCGAGTGTCGCACCGGCGGCGGCAAGGACGAGTTTGAGATTGTTGAAAATGCATTCCGCCTGCCCGCCGGCATCGGCGGCGGCAAGCTGGTTTTGTGCATCCGTGCCGAGCAGGCCGGAGATGAAAAGCAGCCCATTCGCCGCCACCGCATGCGCGTAATGGCTCACCGGAGTAGCCAGGCCGGGCGCCATGATCGGGGTTGCGCCGGACATCAAATGGGTGTCGCCAGCAATGTAAGCACCGCGCCGGTATCCACCACCACACGCATCTTGCGCAACCGCCAGCCTTGCGCCGACGGCTTGGCCTCGATCTCATAACGTCCGACAGAGAAGAGCCGGCTTTCGCCCTCTTGGTTGCTCTGAAACAGCGCGAAGCTGGCATCGGCGCTGCAACGGTCTTCCGCCGCCGATGTGATGCGCAGGAGGCTCAGCACATGGCAATCCACATGGATGTTATAGATATTTGCCTTTCGCAATGACATGACGCGGTCACGCAGCATGTCCTTATTGTCACACAACATCAGTGACAGTGGCAGATTCTGCTCAACATTCTCCCGCGCGATGATTTCGTATTGGCTGTCCTCGTCAAATAAATCGAGCCATTCCTCAAGCCTGTCTGCATCGATCAACGCGGCGTATGCGGCGAGCAATTGCTCGATTTCATAATGCAGTTGCATCGTGGTCTGCATGTTAAGCCTCCGCGCCCGGCTGGATGCCCATCAATTTACAATAATGCAGCCAGAAGCCGCGGATCGGCACGTCCGTCACCAGATTCTCCTGGTCTTTCACAGCACCTTTTCCGCCGAACTCAACCACGGAATGCGATTGTTTATCGCGTACGATGGCGCGGTGCACGAGTTCGACCGCCTCGCCATCTTCCATCGAGACCAGCCCGGCAGGGCCGGCGAGATTAGCACATTGCAGCCGGTGCTTGGTCATCGCCGCATCGTCATGTTCATAGCCGTAGAAGGTGGAGACCACCTCGAACTCATCGGCCGAGCGGGTGCGGAATTGTCGCACGGCAAGCGTATTGCCGATCTGCTGAAAAGTGCAATTGGGAAAGATGGAGGCAATGGTGAGAGACCGGTCATCTGGAAATTCTTTGCGGTATTCCAGAAGCGAGGGATCGCGCAACTTGATATCCATGTCCCCGCGCGCGGTGTCACCATATCCGCTATCCTTGCTTTCTTCCACCGGCTTGCCTTGCGCCGTCCAGGACATGTTGTGTTTGCCCTCGGCATCCAGCGTGGCGCCGCCAACCGAGCTGAGCCGTGCAATGCCGAAGGTGATCTGAAACATATGCAGGAGCCCACCGTGATTGGGGTCGCGCACATTATCGGAGTATAGTTTCCAATTGCCGAAAATGCGCTGGCGTTGATAGCCGAGAACTTTGACAGGTGCATGGAATAGCCGTTTGAGCTGCGCGACAAACGGGGGGGCCAGGAACTCTTCGAGCGGCTCAACATCATCGGCAAAGCTGCCGAAAATCACACCGTTGAGGCTCTCGACTTTGAGGCGCCGTAGGGAATGGCATTTCGGGTCGAAATCCGCATCCAGCCCACCCACGCCCTTCACGCCGCGGCGGAACGGTATGCTAACCAGCTCGCCTTCCAGATTGTAAGACCATTGGTGATAGCAGCAGATATGGCCGCGCGCGTTGCCATGCAATTGCCGTTGCACGATGGAGCCGCGATGCGCGCAGCGATTGACAAAAGCGTGCAGGTTGCCGTCCCGCGCGCGGTTGACGATCACCGGCGTATCGCCCACCGCGATGGTACGAAAGTCACCGGGATTCGGAATCTCAGCTTCCAGTGCCAGATAATTCCAGACCTTACCCCGAAAAATACGCTCCTGCTCCAGTTCATACACCTCGGCATCGCGATACATACCGTAGGGGATGCGGCTGCAATCAGCTGCGGGAAAATGGTAACGCGATAAAGCCTCGCTGGTTTCGTTCATAGGGAAGCCTCCGGAAATTGATCATCGATTGAAAAAGATGGGCCATCATATTGAGTCAGGGATTGCAGCTTCAGCCCGGCCACCGCCTCACGCGTGTAAAGCCGCGACCACATGCCTTGCGCCAACTCGCGCTGGTGGCGCGGGATCTCCGCCGGCAGGTCCGGCATTTGCACCTGGGCGCCATCCATCCAGACCTGGACGATATTGCGCCGATCTTGCAACACACCAATGTTTTGCAGCGGGTTGCCTTTGACAACTATGAAATCCGCACGCTTGCCAGGGGCGATTGTGTCGTACTGGCTGCCGTCGCGCAGCATGGCGCGGTTGGCGCAGGTGGCCATGCGCAGCACCTCGCCGGTACCGATCCCTAAATACTCGGTCATAATCTGCAATTCCTTCGCCGCCCATTCGCCGTAAGGCGAGACGGCGAAACCGGTTTCCGAGCCGACGAGCAACGGCACGCCGGCCTCGTAAGCACGGCGCAGATTGCGCCGTGCGGCGGCGAATTCCTGACGCTGAATATCCGGCCACCAACTGGCGGAAGGATCATCCGGTTGAGAAAATTCTATGTTGTTTACCAGCAACATCAGCGAGGGGCAGATATGGCATCCATTATCCTTGGCCGCCCGAATTCCCTCATCATCAATGCGAGACGCATGGAAAATAATATCCACACCGGCCCGCGCCGCGTAGAGCGCACCTTCACGCCCGCGCGCATGCACCGCCACCTTGCGGCCGATCCGCTTGGCCTCGCGCACCATCGCTGTGGTTTCCGCCTGGTCGAAAGCGGCGAACAGGCCTTGCTCGCGATTGCCGTAAATGCCGTCCATTGCAATTTTTATAATATCGACGCCATCTTTCGTCTGCTTGCGAATTTCTTCGATGGCTTCTGGCAGAGATTTCACCAGTGTGCCGCTGGATTGTGCTGGCACGCCGATCGGGCTCGGGTAAAAATCATACAGACCGAGGCGCGAGGTAATGGCAGGGCCGGAGGCTGTAATGCGTGGGCCGGGAAACATGCCGACAAATTGCGCATCGCGCACCGCCGCTGAGATACCGCCCGCACTCGCCGGGTCCGCAAGCGCGGTATAGCCCGATTGCAGCATGCGCTGCGCTGCCGCCAAAGCGCGCAATGCGCGATATTCCATGCTGGCATAGAGATCGATATCCTCCTGCCCCAGCGCATTGCCGTAGCTTAGATGCACATGCAGATCCGAGAGGCCCGGCATCACAAAATGGTCAGTGTAATCATATTGGATATCGCCTGGCCCAGCCACCGGCGCGTTTTCGCGCGGACCAACATAGGTGAAATGGCCGTGCTCGATAACCGCACTCTGCGACGCCTCCGCCACGGTCCCGGCACCGCTGAATAGCGTGCCGCAATGGATAATCTTCCGCATAGAGATCCCCTTGAGGTTTAGCGGCCGCCGACAGAGTCGGGCGCCCAATACAGAAGTTTGCGCAAGCTGCGGTCCACCACCACGTAGAGCGTGATCGCAAGCACTGAAAGGATAAACAAGGCAGCAAACATCACATCGGTCTGCATGCGTGCATTGGCATTGATCATGACATAACCAAGCCCGGCGGAGGCGCCGACCCATTCACCCAAAATCGCGCCAATCGGCGCAATGGCAGTGGCCACGCGCAGGCCCGAGGCAAAAGCCGGCAAGGCGGCCATTAATCTCACATGGCGCATCATCGCCAGTGGCGGCGCGTTCATGGTCCGGGCAAGCTCAAGCCAACCGGTCTCGGTACGGCGTAACCCATCCGAGAACGCAGCGGTGACGGGAAAGAAAATTACAAGCACGGCCATGAGAACTTTTGAAGCCATGCCGAAGCCGAGCCACAGCACCAGCAAAGGAGCGAGTGCAAAAACCGGGATGGCCTGGCTCAGCACCAATACCGGCATCAGCCAGCGCTCCAGCACCGGCGAGAATACGACCCCGAGTGCCGTAATGGCGCCTAGCAGCGTACCGAATAACAAACCAAGCATGATTTCGCTCAACGTCGTCAGCGTGTTTTCGGCAAGATACCCAGCCTGGCTCTGCAAGGCTGCAAACACTGCTGGCGGACTTGGCAGCATGAACGAGGGGATGCCGGTGAAGGCAGAAATGCTCCACCAGATCGCGAGAAATACCAGAATGGTAATTACCGGGCGCGCAATATTAACGAATTGGGTCATCTGGGTTCCATCTCTGTAAGCATGCGCAGCAAATGCCCTTGCGTGTGCAGCAGATCGTCATTGTCTGGCGCCCGCGGTGGAGTGCCCGGCACGGTGATCGGCGCGCCCAGCCGGGCCGGGTGGCCTGAGAGCACCATCAGGCTATGTCCAAGCCGGCAGGCTTCCAGTGGATCGTGCGTAATCAGCAGTACGGTCGAACCCTGCATCAATTCCGCAGCAAGGTCTTGGATACGGGTGCGTGTAAAAGGGTCAAGCGCTGAGAAGGGTTCATCCATCAGCACAATCGGCCGCTGCTCATATAATGTGCGCGCAATGGCGGCACGCTGGCGCATGCCGCCGGAGAGCTCTGAAGGCAAAGCCTTGGCGCGTGCCGCCAGCCCGACACGCTCCAGCAAATGCATGGCGCGGTCATAATCTTTTGGCTCGCCACGCAAACGTGAGCCGAGCACGACATTCTCCACCACACGCAGCCAGGGATAGAGCAAATCCGTCTGCCCCATATAGGAAATGCGCCCGGCAAGTTTTTGACCATCCGTCGCTTCGCAGCGCCCCGTAGTGGGTTTAGCGAGCCCGGCGAGAATTTTAAGTACACTGCTCTTGCCCACACCGCTTGGCCCCAGCAAGGCAACAAAACTGCCGCCCGCGACCATGAAATTTAGATCCTCGAAAATAACCGTTGTGCCGTAGCGCAGAGAGAGATCCGAAACGCGGATGCCGGGGCATGTGGCGGGCAAGGCGGCGGCTGCCGCACTGGCAACTAAAGGCTGCAAATCCATTCACTCCAATCCAGGAAAAATGTGCGGCGTCAGTTCGGGCTTTGAGCTCAACTGCATAAGCATCGAGTGGCTTTGCACGATTGATCAACTTGGCTTTGAACATGAAGGCGCATTAGGCAAAATATCGCGCTGTATCGTAGAGAAATGGATCCTGCGCGAAATACGGGGCAACGCGTCCCAGCTTGCTTTACTGATTTTGTTACGGAGTCGGAGATTCTCTTTAATAAAATCGTTCCATACCGCGCCGTGATTTGCCGAAAGATAGACCAGCCCCTTTTTTACAGCGCCCGGATATTTCGGCAGCGCCGGACTAGTGAGGCTGGAAGTATTGGACATGATGACCAGCTCGCCGGAACCAGGCACGCTATGCTGTTGGAGGAAGGACCTCACCGGGGCCGACTGGGTTTGAGCCCGCGCCACGCCGCTGCCGGCTACCAAGCCAGCGGTACTACCCACCAGAAACTGTCGGCGTCGCGTTGTCATGCCCAGGTTCTCTCTTTCGCTTCGTGTATACACAAAGGTAGCAATCCTTATGCCAAAGCAAAAAGACCGTCGCCAAGAGGGGGCGTAATACACGCGGCGCCGCTTCTGCCTTCCAAAGGGGCAACTGGAAGTTTTTGCTGCTCAAAGTTTAAGTTATAAAATACGTTTCTTGATTCTGGCGCCTCCTTTTTGATCTGAACCGTTCGGCGCTGGGGTAAGCAGGTCTTCCATCGGGGCGGATAGGTAGGCAGCTTTTTCTGCGGTGAGGTGGGATTGGCATTTGTTGTTTGTGCATACACAGGCTTACCCGGGAGGTAAGATTATCCTGTCACATGTCCGGCGTAGCATCCTACAAGATCGAGAGTTGCCCGGCCAAGCGCATGACGGAGACCGCCCTCTCCGCGATCTAAAGCGCCTTGCATGGTACCCCGAATATCCTCCTCGATGGCCCGATCGGCTTTGGTTGTCCGTCGCTATATCGTACTGCTCTGGAGCACAACAGAACGGTCCGTCACGAATGACTGTGCGAACTGACCAAGCGCGTCATAGCGTAAAGCCTGCTGCGCGATCCGGCGAAGGTCGAGATCGCCCCGCCATCAACCACCGTTGACCGGATCGAGCAGTCGGTGATGTTCATCGATGCGGCCGACAAGAAAGCGGTGCTGCTGGCGCAGCTGCGCACGCCGGGGATCGGCCAGGCCGTGGTCTTCACGCTGCAGCGATCTGCCCGCCTAGAATTGGTCCTCCATTAATGTAGTTTTTTGGTGAGGAGGGCCGAGTGATGCCGCGGAGAATATACAAACCCGAGGAGATTATAGCGAAGCTGCGCCAGGTTGAGATTTTGACTTCCCAGGGCAAGCCGGCGATTGACGCGATCCGATCGAT
>JAMFRU010000018.1 GCA_026224875.1 Acidocella sp. | reverse complement strand
TGATATAATGCGGCGCCTGGGCGCGGGCCAGCTCCTCATACCAGATCACCTGCTGCAGGCCGGAGAGCCCGAGCCCGCCATATTCCTTGGGCCAGGCCACGCCGGCCCAGCCATGCTCATACATCTTACGCTGCCAGTCCCGGTCGAACGCTGCTGCTTGCGGCCCGTGCGCGGGGCGCGGCTGTTTTGGCACGCCGGTGGAAAGCCAGGCCCGAGCGCGGGCGCGAAACTCTTCGTCGGCGGGGGAATAGTGCAGGTCCATCTCAACCCATCGTTTCTGCGTTAACCAGCCGGCCGAGCAGGCCGCGCTTGGTACCGAATAATTTGCCAAGCAGCAGCGCCTGTTTCAGCAGCAGATGGGCATTATGCTCATCCGTCACGCCGATGCCGCCATGCAGCTGGATATTGGTGTCGGCATTCGCCAGCGCCGCCTGGTTGCAAAGATGCTTGGCGGCATCGAGATGCATTATAGCATCCTCATGCCCCTCCTGCATCGCCGCGGCGGCAAACCACAGCTGGCAGCGCGCCGCTTCCGCCCGCAACGCCATATCCGCGCAAGGGTGGCGCACGGCCTGATAGGCACCGATCTTGCGGCCAAAGGTCTCCCGTATCTTGGCGTAATCAACAATCAGATCCAGCGCCGCCTCCGCCAAACCAAGCAGCATGGCGGCAGAGCCAAGTTCGCCCATGTTCCACACATGCGCACCGGCGGTGGCCACAACCGTCTCCAGCGGGCTTTCCAGCAACCGCATCGACGAAGCCGGGGCGAGCGCCGGACGTTCGCGCGTCGTAACACCTTCCAGGGAGAAGAGTTTTGCCTCCTCCCGCGACACATCAAGCGCATAGGCCGCATCCGGCGCACCCAGCAGGCGTTCACCCGCCAGCAGGGCCACCCCCGCCTCGCCCGCCGCCAAAGCAGCGCGCAGCCCGGCATCCGCAGCCGTCATCGTGGCCAGGGATTGGGTCAGCACATCCACCGGGGCGGACTGCCGCCCAGCCTCGCGAAAGAACAGCGCATGCTCCACCGCACCAAGCCCGCTGCCCTCTTTGTCTTCCGGCAACGTCAGGGCGAACCAGCCCAACGCGGCCAGGGCCTGGCGTTGCGCCGCGTTCATATCCGCCGAACCCGGCGCATGCAGCCGCGCGATCGGCATGGCATTCGCCATGAAATCCGCCGCGGCGTTGGTGATTTCAATCTCGTCGCCGTCAGGAGCGAGGAACATACATCTTCTCTAGCAATATCAGATCGCCGGTGTTCATGGGTGCAACCCCCCATCGATGGCAAAACTTTCCCCCAACAGGTCGTGGGGGCGATATGTCAGCCCGCACGCAGCGGCACCTCGGCCACGCCGGTCTCACCTGGGGTGAGCGCGAACAACCCCCCATTGGCATCAAAACCCGGCATTTCCGGGTTAATCTTCATTTTTGTCGAGGTGACATAGAGCGTCTTCAAATCCGCGCCGCCAAAGGCGGGCTTGGTGGGGTTGGAAAACGGCAGTTTTATCGTGCGGTCGAGCGTGCCATCCGGCAAATACCGGCGCAGTTCACCCACGCCGACAACCGCGAGCCAGTAGCCGCCAGCCGCGTCCACAGTCGCACCGTCGATATGGCCCTTGTCATCCGCGGCGAGTGTCAAGAAAATCCGGCGGTTGGAAATCTCACCCGTCTCCGGGGCGAGGTCAAAAACCTCCACCTTGCGGCTGGGCGAGCTTGCCGCATACATGCGGCGCCCATCCGGGCTGAAGGCGAGCCCGTTCGCAACCGCGATGCCGCAGATCACCGGCGTCAACGCCGCACCATCGAGCCGGTAGAACGAGCCGCCGGCGGCGTTGCGGTCCGCCGGGAAATGATGGTCATAAGCGCCCACCCAGAAACGCCCCTGCCGGTCGCAATGGCACTCATGCAGTTTTATATGCGGCGGCAATGTGGATTTTACACGCAGCGTCAGCGCGCCATCCGCAAAATCGTAAAGCCCATCGGCCAGCACCACCAGCAGGCCGCCATCGGCCTTGGGCACAAACCCGCCAATGCGGCTCGGCATCGACCAGGTCTTATGCGCGCCCGTTTCCGGCGACCAGCGGTGCAGCTCAGCGGCCTGCTCGCAATTCACCCACCACAGCGCCTGCTCCGCCACCGACCAGATCGGCGTTTCACCAAGATAATTATTGGCATCGAATACCCGGGTTACTGCGGTCATTTGTTCAACCTTTGAAATTGCTGCCGCCATCGACATTCACATTCGCCCCGGTCATATAGCTATTGGCCTTGCAGCCGAGCCAGGCAATCGCCGCGCCATATTCATCGACATAGCCGATGCGCTTGGTCCAAACCGCCTCACCTGCGCCATCGCCGAACATCTGGCTCTGCATCTTCAGCGCATCGTAAGGGCTGTTCGGATCCAGCCCGGTTTTGGCGAAATAGGAGTTGATAACCTCCCCCCAATTGCCGCCCTCGACCATGATGCTGCCGGGCGAGAGCACGTTGACCAAAATACCAAGCGGCGCAAACTCCTTGGCATTGGCATAGCTCATGGAAACCAGCGCCGCCTTGGTCATGTTGTACACATGCAGCATCGGACTAGCGCTCGCCGTGGAGGTGGTGGAGACATTGACGATGCGCCCCCACTCAGCCTTTTTCATATATGGCAACGCCGCGCGCGTGGTGCGCACATAGCCGAGCGCGATGCGGTCATAGGCTTCGGTATACACAGCCTCATCGGTAAATTTTTCAAACGCGCCATGCGTGCCAACGGAATTGGCTGCGTTGTTGATGAGCACATTGATGCTGCCCCAAGCTTCACCGATGGCGGCAAAGGCAGCATCAATATCGGCACTGGAGACCATATCAGCCGCAAAGCAAAGAACCTCGGGGCTGCCCAGTTCGCGGCACTGCGCCGCGGTCTTCTCCAGCCCCTTCAAATTACGCGCGATCAGTGCCAGCTTCGCCCCGTCCGCGGCGAATTTACGCGCAGCCGCACGGCCAATGCCGCGCGATGCGCCAACCAGAACCACATGCGCATCCTTGAGACCTAAATCCACGTCAACCTCCGTTTATTATTTACCAAATAGGGTCCAGCCGTCCGCATCGTTGCGAATCCATCCGCTCGACGCCCAGGTCCCACCATCTACATTAAGCGTGGTTCCGGTGATGTAGCCGGACATGGAAGACGCCAGGAACACGGCAGCACCAGCGCAATCATCGAAATTGCCCGGCCGGCCAAGCGGCACATAGCGGGTCTGTGCCGCCCTACCCTCTTCCGTAAACAATGCCGGAATATAGCGGGCCATCGTCTCGGTCAGCACAATATCGGGCGCAATGGCGTTGACGCGGATACCATGCTCGGCGAGCTCCAGCGCCATCGTCCGGGTGAAATTCACAATGCCCGCCTTGCACCCCGCATACACGGCATAACCAGGTGCGGCGCGCAGCCCCTCGATGCTGGTGATATTGATGATGGACCCGCCCGCCCCGGCAGCAATCATGAGCTTGGCGGCCGTCTGCGTACCGACGGCAATACTTTTCAAATTGAGGTCGATCTGCCTGTCCATCTGCCGGTCGGTCATCTCGACCAATTTAATCGGCCTTGTGCCGCCGACATTATTGACGAGGATATCGAGCCGGCCCATTTCGGCCGCCGCATGTTCTATACCGGCACGCAACGCATCCCGGTCCGTGACATCGGCCACAACAACCTGCGCCCGCCGGCCTTTTTCCCTCACCAAAGCGGCAACGGTCTCAGCCGCCTCCGCATTCATGTCGAGTATGACGATATCGGCGCCGAACTCCGCCAGACCAAGCGCGATGCCGCGGCCAATGCCAGCCCCCCCGCCGGTAACAATTGCCACTTTACCAGTCAGCAACACTGCATCACGGCTAAGCGATGCACGCGAAACGTCCTTGGTCATATCACGCCTTCAGCGGGGTGGATTGAAAAGCCGTCAGGCGCCAGGCATCCCCCTCTCGCACCCAGGCCGCAAGCACACGGTTGTCGAGCCGCTTTTCCACATTTTCGACCGTCACCTTCGAAACCATCCGGCCAGACAGCAACGCCGCGCCGGGCGCAAGCTCAATCACCCGCTCCTCGCTCCAGTCGATCGACAGATACACGACGCGTCCGGCGGAAATTTTGGCCAGATAGGCGGCCTTATCATCAACCTGGCCGGTGGCATGGCTGAAGCACAACCGCTCATCGAGCAACGCATGCAGCCCCGCCGCATCATTCGCCAGCATCGCCGCACAGCGTCTTTTCTCCGCCCTACGCAAATCCGTTTCCAGCTGGCTCGCCATCGCGCCGTCCCTCATTATTTTTCAACATCTCGACCGCTAGGTCGCGGGCCTGCATAAGGTCAACGAAATGCCGCCCAATAACGGTCCGGCGATGCATATGCCTCGCGCTGATGACGCGCCTACGGCCTCTGCCTAACTCACTTGCAAAACGGGCCGGAGAAAACCATGACAGAGCCAACCCCGCATCCCTATTACCAGGCCATTCTCGACGCCTATGCCGCGGCGGGCCGGCCGTATTTTCACCAGCTGACTCCGCCCGAGGCACGGAGCATGCTGCGCGCCGGGCTCGCCGCTGCCCCGCCGCCCGTGGGATTACCGGAACTTGCCGAGGTGGTGAATGAGACCATCCCCGGCCCCGACGGCCCCGTTCCCATCCGCCGCTATGTCCCGGCCGGCGCAATCCTGGGCACGATCGTCTATTTCCACGCAGGCGGCTGGGTCATCGGCGATCTCGATTTTTCCGACGCCACCTGCCGCCGCCTGGCGGGGCTGACGCAAGCCGAAATCATCAGCGTCGACTACCGGCTCGCCCCGGAACACCCCTTTCCCGCCCCGCTGGATGACGCCTTCGCCGCCTTGCAATGGGCGGCAGCGCAAAAACCAGGCTCGCTGCTGGTGATGGGCGAAAGTGCCGGTGCCAATCTCGCCGCCGCCTGCGCCATACGCGCCCGCACGCAAGGCCCCAAGCTGGCGGGCCAATGCCTCGCCTATCCGGTCACCGACCATGATTTCGAAACCGCCTCCTACCGCGAGATCGGCGCGAAAAACTGGCTGCTGTCCACCGCGGACATGCGCTGGTTCTGGGATCATTTCGCCCCGCCGGGCATAGACCGCACCAACCCGCTGCTCTCCCCCCTGCGCCTGAAAAACGCCGCCGGCCTGCCGCCCGCCATCATCGTCACCGGCGCGTTGGACCCCTTACGCGCCGAAGCCCTGGCCTATGCCGCGAAACTCCAGGCCGCCGGCGTGCCAACCGTCACGCGCTGCGATGAAGCCATGCTGCACGGCTATTTAAGTGCCGCCGGCGCGGTTCCCCTGGCTGCCGAAGCTCTGCGCCAGATCGCCGGCTGGATCCGCGAACAATTGGCGGACGCCGCGCAGAACGCCTGATCGCGGGAACGGTATTGCATTCTTCAGCCCGCAAAATTAGCGGCATTGGCCGCATGTTTGGCGGCAACATAACCCCAAGTGAATGACGGGCCGAGGCTCGCCCCCGCGCCCGGATAATACCGGCCCATCACCGATGCGGTGGTGGTGCCCGTACCATACAACCCCGGGATCGGCGTGCCGTCCTCGCGCAACACACGCGCATTCGTATCCGTCACCACGCCGCCATAGGTGCCGACATCGCCCGGCACCATCGGCACGGCATAAAACGGCGCCGTCTCGATCGTCCCCAATGTGACGGAGGGGCGGTGGAACGGATCGCCAAGCCAACGGTCATAGGCGCGCTCACCACGCTGAAATTCCTTGTCCCTCCCCACCCGCACATCGGCATTAAAGCCGTCAATTGTGGCCTTCACCACCGTGGGATCAAGCTCGCAGAGCGCCGCCAGCTCCTCGATCGTCACGGCTTTTTTCAGCCAGCCAGAGTCATACCATTCTTGCGGCTTTTTCGAACCAGGCAGCGTGCCGCAGAACATATAGGTTTTCATGAACCGCGCATCCATGATCCACCAGCTCGGAATGGCCGGCACGGTCAGGTGCCGCCGCCGTATGGTCATGCAGAACTCCATATAGGAGCCGCCCTCATTCATATAACGTACGCCGCTCTGGTCCACGAGTATGGCATGCGGCTTGGCCAGATCCATCTGCCCGCCGATGGCCGATAATTCCACCCCATTGCCGCTGGTATTCTCAGCCCCCGGCGGCAGCGCCATCTGGTTGCCGACCATCTCATCCATCTGCCCAACGGCCGCCCCCAAAGCCATCAGTTCGCAGATCATCTCGCCCGTGTCCCCGGGCGTTGTCGCGGTCCATTTTGTGGAGGTGTTGGGCAAATATTTGTCGCGCATCTCCTGGTTCTGCGCAAAGCCGCCGGCATTCACCAGCACCCCAAGCCGCGCCCCTATGCGCTTTCCTGCGGCGGTGACGACACCTTTCACAGCGCCGCCTTCCATAATGAATGATCTGACGCCGGCATTGGTACGAACATCGACATTAGCCTTAATCGCCGCCTGCAGCATGCGCCCCTGCAGGGCCGCACCGGCAGTCACCCAATGCTTGCCTGTCAGTTTCGCCAGCAAACCACGCAGGCCAATTCTGGCCAGCATTCTTTTGCCCTTCCAGGAACGCTTGAACGTGCCGACCCAGAAGAATTCATCGAGCGCACCAGGCATCTGCAGAAAATTGGGCCGCAATTTCCGCCGCCATTCGCGCGGCAGCTCATTCACATTGAACAATTCGGCAACCACCGTCCGCCCAGCTTCGGAGCCGCCGGGCCGCTCGTCATAATAATCCGGATAATACGGAATACGCCGCAATTTTATCCCCTGGCGCAGCAGAAACTCCACCATTTTCGGCGCCTCGCGCAAATAGGCCGCGCGGCGCTCCGGCGTGCTGCCCGGCGCATCCACCGATTGTCCCGAGGTCGCATCCATAT
>JAMFRU010000017.1 GCA_026224875.1 Acidocella sp. | reverse complement strand
CACCCCCCCCACCCGTCATCCCCGTGAAAACCGCCATCCCCGCACACACGTCATCCCCGCGAAAGCGGGGATCTCTCGCTCCCAAACCCAAGGGAGTCACACAGCCCCCATCATAAGAGGCCCCCAGTGGATTTCTCACTCAACGCAGAACAACAAACCATCCGCGACGCGATCCTAAAACATTGCACCCAATTCTCCCCCGAATACTGGCTTGAACACGACCGTTCGGCAGAATTCCCCCACGACTTCTACAAATCCCTGGTTGATGCCGGCTGGCTCGGCATCGCCACCCCCACCGCATTCGGCGGCTCCGGCCTCGGCATCACCGAAGCCGCCCTCATGATGCAGGCCATAGCCGAATCCGGCGCCGGCATGTCCGGCGCCTCCGCCGTCCACATGCCCGTCTTCAGCCTCCAGCCCGTCTGCCTATTCGGCACGGAAGAACAAAAGCAGCGCATCCTCCCACCAGTGGTTGAAGGCCGCGACAAAGTCTGCTTCGCCGTCACCGAACCCAACGCCGGCCTCAACACCACCGAGCTCAAAACCCGCGCCGACAAGGTCCAGGGCGGCTATCTCGTCAACGGCGAAAAAATCTGGATTTCCACAGCGCAGGTCGCCAACAAAATGCTCCTCCTCGCCCGCACCACGCCGCTGGATAAAATCACCAAAAAAACCCAGGGCCTCTCCCTCTTCTACACCGACCTCAATCGCGAAAAAATCGACGTCCGGCTGATCCATAAAATGGGCCGCCACGCCGTCGACTCGAACATGCTGTTCATCACGGACCTGTTCATCCCAGAGGAAGACCGTATCGGCGCCGAGGGCGATGGCTTCAAAATCATCCTGCACGGCATGAACCCCGAACGCATCCTCATCGGCGCCGAGTCCGTGGGCATCGGCCGCGCCGCCATCGCGCGTGCCGCCCGCTACGCCCGCGAGCGCATCGTCTTCAACCGCCCCATCGGCATGAACCAGGGCATCGCCCACCCGCTCGCCAAATGCTGGGCCCAGTTGGAGGCCGCCAACCTTATGGTCTTCAAAGCAGCCTCCCTGTTCGACCAAGGTCTGGACTGCGCCGTGGAAGCCAATGCCGGCAAATACCTCGCCGCGGAATTCGCCTTCGAGGCCTGTCACACCGCCATGCTCACCCTGGGCGGCATGGGCTACGCCCAGGAATACCACGTCGAGCGCCTGCTGCGCGAAGTCCTGATCCCGCGCACAGCCCCCATCAGCCCGCACATGATCCTGAATTTCCTGGCCGAAAAAGTACTCGACCTGCCGAAATCATACTAACGCCCGCATTAGCAGCCGGACTTGCCCAAGCCGATCGCAAGGTGGATAACAACAAGGCCCGGCAATTGCCGGGCCTTGTTTATGAAAAGGCACCGCCGGTTAAGGCGAGGCGAAGGGCGGAGAGCAGAATGACGATCATTGCCGTACTCGGTGGCACCGGATCTCTAGGCGGCGCACTGGCGCGGCGCTGGGCGCAAGCGGGTCACGAAGTCTGGATTGGCTCGCGCGACGCCGCCAAAGCCGAGGCCGCCGCCGCCGCCATGCTGGAAGAAGCCCCCGGCCTCAATATCCATGGCGCCGCCTTGGGTGACGCCGCCGCCCGCGCGCAGATCGTCGTCCTCGCCGTGCCCTACGCGAGCCAGGTCCCAACGGTCGAAGCCATCCGCGGCCATGTGGGCGGCAAAATCGTCATCGACACCACCGCCCCCCTAAAACCGCCCAAAGTCGGCACCGTCCAACTCCCCGCCGCCGGCTGCGCCGCGGTCGAGGTTCAGGCCCTGCTGGGCGACGAAGCCATCGTCGCCTCCGCCATGCAAACCGTCAGCGCCGAAAAACTCAGCCATGCCGAACACATCGAAGCCGACGTGCTGGTCGCCGCCGACAAAAAAGACATAGCCGACACGGTAATTGCCCTCATCGCCGACCTCGGCCTGCGCGGCTACCACGCCGGGCCTTTAGCCAACTCCGCGGCATCAGAAGCCTTAACCTCCGTCCTCATCCAGCTAAACCGCCGCTATTTCAGCCACGCCGGCATCCGCATCACCGGCGCCCCCAAAGGCGACAAGCCCGCCGCAAAAACCGTGCAGATCATCCCGGTCCAAGGTCTCCCCCTCTTCAAATCCGGCGACGACCTCGCCGCCGCCATCACCTTCGCCCTGCGCGCCCAAGGCGAGCTGCTCTACGAAGGCGACGTACTGGTCGTCGCCCAGAAAATAATTTCCAAAGCCGAGGGCAGGGCGGTCCGTCTCGCAGACATCACCCCGTCAGACGAAGCCCAAGCCTTGGCGGCCGCCGGCGGCAAACACCCCGCCGTGGCTGAACTGATTCTCCGCGAATCCGCCGCCATCATGCGCGCCAAACCAGGCGTCATCATCGCCCGCCACAATCTCGGCACCGTCGCCGCCAACGCCGGCATCGATGCCTCCAACGTCGACTCCGAAGATAGCGAAACCGTCCTCCTCTGGCCCGAAAACCCCGATGCCAGCGCCGCCACCCTACGTGCCACCCTAAAAGCCACCTACGGCGCCGACATAGCCGTCATCATCAGCGACTCCCTCGGCCGCGCCTGGCGCCTCGGCACCACCGGCACTGCCATAGGCACCGCCGGCATTGCCCCCCTCACAGACCGCCGCGGCGAAACCGACCTCTACGGCCGCACCCTCCAGGCCACCATCATCGCCCGCGCCGACGAACTCGCCGCCGCCGCCTCTCTGGTCATCGGCGAGGCGGCGGAAGCAACCCCTGTCGCCATCATCCGCAATGCGCCCTATGTTCGTGCCGATGCCGAGGGCATCGGTGCCAGCCTGCGCCCGGCCTCCGAGGATCTCTTCCCGTAATTTTGGGACAAAGGTGATGAACATGACCGCAATGTCCGACGATTATCTATTAATGTCCGACGAATATCTATTAAACGCCCCGCTCGAAACGCTGATGGCGCAGGCAGCTTCGGTGCGTGACGAGCAATACGGCAATGTCCACACCTACTCCCGCAAAGTCTTCATCCCGCTCACCTATCTATGCCGGGACGTCTGTGCCTACTGCACCTTCGCCAAGCCCCCAAAAGCCGGCGAACCCATCTACCTCTCCCGCGACGAAGTTCTGGCCATCGCCAGGGCAGGGGCCGCGGCCGGTTGCACCGAAGCTCTCTTCACCCTCGGCGAACGCCCCGAACTCCGCTACCGCGCCGCCCGCGAAGCGCTAGCCGCACTCGACCACGAGTCGACCATCAGCTACCTCGCCGAAATGTGCCAGGCAGTACTCGAAGAAACCGGCCTGCTCCCCCACGCCAACCCCGGCACGCTCACCGCCGAAGAACTGGCCCAGCTCCGCCGTGTTTCCGTCTCCCAAGGCATGATGCTGGAAAGCATTTCCGAACGCCTGTGCCAGCCCGGCGGCCCGCATTACGGCTCGCCCGATAAACATCCTACCGCCCGCCTGGAAACGCTGGAGCGTGCGGGGGAACAAAAAATCCCCTTCACCACCGGCATCCTCATCGGCATAGGCGAAACCCGCGAAGAACGCCTCGAAGCCCTCCACGCCATCAACGATTCGCACAGCCGCCACGGCCACATCCAGGAAGTCATCGTCCAAAACTTCCGCGCCAAAACCGGCACGCGCATGAAAGCCGCCCCAGAACCGGACCTCGAAGACCTGCTCTGGACCATCGCCGCCGCCCGCCTCATCTGCGCGCCCGAAATCACCATCCAGGCCCCGCCCAATCTCTCCGAAAGCACCTACCCGCGCCTCATCGCCGCCGGCATCAACGACTGGGGCGGTATTTCCCCCGTCACCATCGACCACGTAAACCCCGAAGCCCCCTGGCCGCACATCCAATCCCTGGCCGAGGAAACCGCAGCCCAAGGCAAACTCCTGGTCCAGCGCCTGCCGCTCTACCCACAATATTTTTTCGCCCGCGCCACATGGCTGGACACAAACTTGATCGCCCCTACACTCCGCAGCGCCGATAGCGACGGCTTCGCCCGCGCGGAATCATGGTGCCCTGGCAGCCAAAACCCGCCGCCAGCCCCAGCCTACATCCCAAACATCACACCCGATGCCCGCCTAACCGCCGCCATCCACGCCGCCGAACAAGGCGACGCGCTCAAAGAACACGACATCATCCGCCTCTTCGCCGCCCGCGGCACCGAGTTCGAAGCGGTTTGCGCCAGCGCCAATGCCCTGCGCCAAAAAACGAATGGCGACACCGTCAGCTACGTCGTCACCCGCAACATCAACTACACCAACATCTGCGGCTACCACTGCCGCTTCTGCGCCTTCTCCAAAGGCAAATCCCACGAAGACCTGCGCGGCCCCGCCTATGACCTCGACCTCGCCGAGGTCTCCCGCCGCACCGAGGAAGCCTGGGCTCGCGGTGGCACGGAAGTGTGCATGCAAGGCGGCATCCACCCCGACTACACCGGCGACACCTACCTAGCCCTCTGCCGCACGGTAAAAGAGGCCGTGCCGCAAATGCACATCCACGCCTTCTCCCCGCTCGAAATCCAGCACGGCGCCACCACCCTCGGCCTCTCGCTACACGCGTACCTGGAAAAACTCCGCAACGCCGGCCTCGCCAGCCTCCCCGGCACCGCCGCCGAAATCCTCGATGACGAAGTCCGTGCCGAGCTATGCCCCGATAAGCTCAACACCGCCGAATGGCTGGAGATTATCGAAGCCGCCCACGAGGTCGGCCTGCGTACCACCTCCACCATCATGTTCGGCCATATCGAGCAGCCCAAACACTGGGCCCGCCATCTCCTCCGCCTGCGTGCGCTACAAACCCGCACCGGGGGCATCACCGAATTCGTGCCGCTCCCCTTCGTCCATATGGAAGCCCCGCTCTACCGCAAAGGCGGTGCCCGTCAGGGCCCCACCTATCGTGAAGCTATCCTCATGCACGCCGTCTCGCGCCTGGTCCTCAACCCCGTCATCCCCAACATCCAGGTCAGCTGGGTCAAACTCGGGCTCGAAGGCGCCAAGGAGTGCCTTAACAGCGGCGCCAACGACATGGGCGGCACGCTGATGAACGAAAGCATCTCCCGCGCCGCAGGTGCCGCGCACGGCCAGGAACTGGAACCCGAGCGCATGGAAGCCCTCATCACCGCCGCCGGCCGCACCCCGCGCATGCGCAACACGCTTTACGGCGACGCCCCCGCCAGCCAACGCGCCCGCGCCTTTGGTGCCGCGGAACTAACCCCCATCATCCTCACCAAACCCAGCTTTAATAAAGCAGCAAGAACGAGAGCCGCCGCACAATGATCATCGCACTGGCGGGCGGGGTAGGGGGCGCACGCCTCGCGCATGGCCTTGCCCGCGCACTCCCCCCTGGCGAGCTCACCATCGCCGTCAACACCGGCGATGATTTCACCCATCTCGGCCTGCACATCTCGCCAGACCCCGACACAGTCCTCTACACAATCTCCGAGCTTGCCGACCCCGAACGCGGCTGGGGCCTGAAGGACGAAACTTTTGCCTGCATGGAGGCCCTGGGCCGCCTCGGCGGCGAAAACTGGTTCGCCTTGGGTGACAAAGACCTCGCCACCCACATAGAGCGTACCCGCCGCCTCGCCACCGGCGAAACCCTCTCCACCATCACCGCCGATTTCGCCCAGCGCCTAGGCATCCAGCACACCATCATCCCGATGTCCGACGACCCCATCCGCACCATCGTCCATACGGACCAAGGCGCGCTCCCGTTCCAGGATTATTTCGTCCGCCTGCATTGCGCCCCGGCCGTAAAAAGCCTCGAATTCACAGGTGCAGACGCCGCCAAGCCAAGCCCCGCGCTGCTCGCCGCCATGCAGAGCGAAAAACTGAAGGGCATCATCATCTGTCCCTCCAACCCTTTTCTCAGCATAGACCCCATTCTCGCCGTGCCCGGCATCCGCTCCTGGCTGCAGGGCCGTACCGTACCGTGCATCGCCGTCTCCCCCCTTATCGGTGGCAAAGCCGTCAAAGGTCCGGCGGGCAAAATCATGGCCGAACTCAAGCTCGATACCACCCCCCGCGCCATCGCCCAGCATTATCACGGCATCATCGACGGCCTCATGATCGACCATGCCGATGCAAACGATTCTTTCGGCGAATGCCTCATCACCAACACGCTGATGCGCGACATCGCCGACCGCGAGCGCCTGGCCCGTGAAGCCCTCTCTTATATCGAGCGCCTGCGCTAAGCATGACGAGCGACCTATGACAGTTTGGGCCATCATCCCCGCCAAGCCGGCCACCGAAGGCAAATCACGCCTCGCAGGCGCACTCCCGCCCGATGCCCGCGCCCGCCTCAACCTCAACCTCTTCCGCCACACGCTCGCCATCGCCGGCGCGGTGTTCGCACCCGCCAACATCATCGTCATCAGCCGCGATCCAGTGTTTCTCGGCCTTGCCAGCACCGCCGGCGCGCGGGCGGTGGCGGAGCAGGGCTTTGAGCTGAACCAGGCGCTGCACCAGGCCGCCCTCATCCCGCCCGCCACCGACGGCGTGCTCACCATCAGCACCGATCTGCCCAACCTCGCCGCTGCCGATCTGCACGCCATGCTGCTCGGCCGCACTTCCATCGCCATCGCGCCGGACAGGGCAGAGCAGGGCACCAACGCGCTCCTCGCCAGCCCGGCCGCCATCATCCCTTACCAGTTTGGTGAGGGCAGCTTCGCCCGCCACCGCGACTCCGCCGGGCTCGCCGGCAAGGTCCCGCGCATCGTCTCCCGCCCGGGCCTGGCCTTCGATCTGGACACGCCCGAAGACCTGCCCCTCTGCCCAGAAACCCTATTCGCCTGATCTTTTTGCCCCCCCTGTCTCTTAAAAGCCACGGTCAGTTTTAAAAGAAATTTGGCCCGTTGTTAAAATCACCCCGACTGCCCTAATCTGCTCGGTAACTCACTGAGGAGAGACGACATGAAGCTGCGCCTGGCACTTGCTGCCGCTACCTGCCTTGTAATGCCGCTTGCGGCCCCTGTTGTGGCGCATGCCCAACCGGTCACCGGCCCCTACGTCAGCCTTTCCGGCGGCACGAGCATCGCCAACCCGATTGGGTTTG
>JAMFRU010000142.1 GCA_026224875.1 Acidocella sp. | reverse complement strand
GGCCTGAGGCCCCAGCCCCTCACTACTTAAGACATAAAAAAGAGGCCTGCCTCCGAGGTGTTTCAAACACCAAAGTGGCAGGCCTCTTTTTTATGTCTTCAAACTAAAAACTAATGGGGTCTGGGCCTGAGGCCCAGTGGGGGTCGAGGGGGCAAAGCCCCTCGCCTTTCTTATTCTTCGTCGTCAGCGGCAACTTCCGGGCGCGGACCGCTGTCCTGGCCTTTGGCGGAAACATCGCGTTCGACCAGCTCGATCACAGCCATATCGGCGGCATCGCCATGGCGCATGCCGGCCTTCAGCACGCGGGTATAACCACCGGCGCGCGTCTTGTAGCGCGTCGCCAAAGCATCAAACAGCTTGGCAACGATGGTCTCGTCGCGCAGCTGGTTGAAAGCCTGGCGCTTGGCATGCAGACCGCCGCGCTTGCCGAGCGTGATGAGCTTCTCCGCCACCGGGCGCAATTCCTTGGCCTTGGGCAGGGTGGTGGTGATCTGCTCATGCTTGATGAGTGCCACCGCCATGTTGCGAAACATCGCCGCGCGGTGAGACGAGGTGACGCTGAGTTTACGACCGCTGAGACCGTGACGCATGGTAAAAAACTTCCCTTTAAGACTTTAGAAGGGTTGGTCGGAACGCTTGGCCAATTCCTCGATATTCTCGGGCGGCCAATCGGTCACGGTCATGCCAAGGGAAAGCCCCATGGCGGTCAACACTTCCTTGATTTCGTTCAAAGACTTACGGCCGAAATTCGGCGTACGCAGCATTTCCTGCTCGCTCTTCTGCACCAGATCGCCAATATACACGATATTGTCGTTCTTGAGGCAGTTGGCGGAGCGCACGGAGAGTTCGAGCTCGTCCACCTTGCGCAGGAGATTCGGGTTGAACGGCAGTTCGATCCGCGGCTCCTCGGCGCGCAAACGCTGCGGCTCCTCGAAGTTCACGAACATACCAAGCTGGTCCTGCAGAATGCGGGCAGCCAAAGCCACCGCGTCCTCCGGCGTTACAGCGCCGTTGGTTTCCACTTCCAGGATCAGCTTGTCATAATCCGTCACCTGACCCACGCGGGTCTTCTCGACCTTGTAGGACACACGGCGCACCGGCGAATAGATCGCGTCGATGGGGATCAGCCCAATCGGCGCATCTTCCGGGCGGTTAGCGGAAGCCGCCTCATAGCCACGGCCGTTGGCCACGGTGAACTCGATACCGAGCGTGGCGCCATCGTCCAGCGTGCAGAGCACCAGGTCCGGGTTCATGATCTCGATATCGTGACCAGCCTGGATCTGCGAGGCTTTCACCTCGCCAGGCCCGGTCGCGGTCAGCACCATGCGCTTGGGCCCCTCGCCATGCATACGCACGGCAAGCTGCTTGATGTTCAGCACGATGTCGGTCACGTCCTCGCGGACACCGGCAATCGTGGAGAACTCGTGCAACACGCCGTCGATGCGCAGTGCCGTAACGGCAGCCCCCTGCAGAGAGGACAGCAAAATGCGGCGCAGGGAATTACCCAGCGTCATGCCAAAGCCGCGTTCCAGCGGCTCCGCAATAATCGTGGCCACACGGCCGGCATCGGAACCGAACTCGATATCGAGCTGCTCCGGCTTGATCAGCATCTGCCAATTGCGTTGCAAAGACAAATTTGACTCTTTCAACATTCACCCCTCCGGCCAGCAGCTCAGGGCTGCCAGGGCCTCAACTAAAACGATTCCGGCTTTAGACGCGGCGGCGCTTGCGCGGGCGGCAGCCATTGTGCGGAATCGGCGTCAGGTCACGGATCGCGGAGATCTGGAAGCCGACAGCCTGCAATGCGCGCAGCGCGCTCTCACGGCCCGAACCAGGCCCGCTCACTTCGATCTCAAGCATTTCCATGCCGTGCTCACGCGCTTTGCGCCCGGCATCCTCGGCCGCCACCTGGGCAGCGTACGGCGTAGACTTACGGCTACCCTTAAACCCCTGGCTACCAGCGGTGGACCAGGCAATGGTGTTGCCCTGCGCATCGGTGATGTTGACCATGGTGTTGTTGAAGCTGGCGAGAACATGCGCAACACCAGAGATGATGTTTTTGCGTTCTTTCTTGCGGGGACTACGGGAGGCGGGCTTCGCCATATTTTTAATCCTGTAACTAAAAGCGGGGCGCGCGAGCGCTTAGCGGGTAACTTTCTTCTTGCCGGCAATCGCCACGGCCTTGCCCTTGCGGGTACGGGCGTTGGTGTGGGTGCGCTGACCGCGGACCGGCAGGCCCTTACGGTGACGCAGACCGCGGTAGCAGCCAAGATCCATCAAACGTTTGATGTTCATCGCAACTTCACGGCGGAGGTCACCCTCGACGCGGTAATCCTTGTCAATCGTCTCGCGCAGACGCAGGATTTCATCGTCGGACAGCTGGTTAACCCGGCGATCGTCCGGAATAGCGAGGGCGGTGCAAATTTGCTGCGCCTTCACCGGACCGATGCCATAGATGTAACGAAGGCTGATCACGACACGCTTGTTCGTGGGTATGTTAACGCCGGCAATACGCGCCACGTGGTCTCTCCTGAAGTCAAAGACCTCTCATGAGGTCATAACAAGTTGCGGCGCCCCACCTCGGGAGCGCCGCGAAAGCGGGTTATAGCGCCCGCCAACTCAGAGTCAATGACGAACGATCAATTTTTCGTGATCGCCCGGTTGTAACATCAAACTCCGGCAGGCGGAACGCCGATTTTGCGCAAAACGGCTTCGATTTGCGCCTCTACTTCATCCATCTCAGCCATGCCGTCCACGGCGTACAACCGCCCCTGCGCCTTGTAATAGGGCAGAATCGGCGCCGTCTGGGCATTATAGGCTTCGAGTCGTGCATGCACCGTCTCGGCCTTGTCGTCCGGCCGGCGGATGAACTCCGTGCCACCGCAGGCATCGCAAACGCCCAGTTTTTTCGGCAGCTTGAACTTATCGTGATAGCCCGTGCCACAGGTACCGCAGGTAAACCGCCCGCTGATCCGCTCGACCAGCACGGCCTCATCCACCTTCAGCTCGATCACGGCGTCAAGATCGACCGCCGTGCTGTGCAGCATCTTATCCAGCGCCTCGGCCTGCGGCACGGTGCGCGGAAAGCCATCGAGGATGAACCCTTTGGCGCAATCCGGGCGGTGGATGCGGTCGCCGATCATACGCACCAGAATATCGTCGGACACGAGCCCGCCGGCATCCATCACGCTCTTGGCTTCCAGCCCAATCGGGCTTCCGGCTTTCACCTCGGCCCGCAGCATATCGCCTGTCGAGATCTGGGCAACACCATAACGTGTCTCCAACAGTTTCGACTGCGTCCCCTTACCCGCGCCCGGCGGCCCCAGCAGGATTAGCTCCACGTCCCTCTCCCCTTATTTGCGATTCTTGCCACGAGGCTTGCGGAGCAAACCCTGATACTGATGCGCCAGCAGATGCGACTGGACCTGCGTCATAGTATCCATGGTCACCGACACCATGATCAATAGAGACGTACCGCCAAAATAAAACGGCAGGCTATATTTGCTCATGGCAAAATCCGGCAACAAACAGACGATGATCAGATAGCCGGCACCAATGGCCGTCAGGCGGGTCAGGACTGTATCAAAATACTTGGCCGTGTTGCTGCCCGGCTTGATGCCGGGGATGAATGCGCCGTTCTTCTTCAAATTCTCGGCCGTCTCCTCCGGATTGAAGGCAATCGCCGCCCACACAAAGGAGAAAATCAAGATCAAAGCCGCGAACAGCAACATATAAAGCGGCTGGCCGCGCGAGAGTTGGTGTGCAACCGATTGCATCCAACCCGGACCACCGGAGGAGAAGCCCTCGAAGGTCGCGGGGATGACCAGCAGCGAGCTCGCGAAAATCGGCGGCATCACGCCCGAAGCATTCACTTTAAGAGGCATGTAATTGCTCTCCCCGCCGAACACTTTTTGCCCCATCTGCCGTTTAGGGTGCTGGATCAGGATACGCCGCTGCGCCCGCTCCATGAACACGACAAAACCGATGACAGCAAAACCAATGAGGAAGAACATGATGATGAACAGAGTCGACAGCGCACCCGTCGAACCCAGTTCGAGGATATTCGCAATCGCCACCGGCATATTCGCGACAATGCCGGTGAAAATCAGCAGACTCGACCCGGTACCGATACCGCGCGAGGTAATCTGCTCACCCAGCCACATCACGAAAATCGTACCGCCCACCAGCGTGATCACGGCGGTGAACACAAAGAAGGAGCCCGGATCGATCACGGCAGCCCCGAGCGCGGTCTTCACCCGCTCTAAGCTAATGGCAATGCCATAGGCCTGGACGGTGGCGATGATCACCGTGAGATAGCGCGTGTACTGCGTAATCCGCTGCCGCCCCGAGTCGCCTTCCTTCTTCAGCGCCTCAAGCGCCGGAATGGCCGAGGTCATCAACTGAATAATGATGCTGGCGCTGATATAGGGCAGGATGTTGAGCGCGAAAATCGTCATGCGCCCAAGCGCGCCGCCGGTGAACATGTTGAACATGCCCAGAATGCCGCCGCCGTTCTGCGTCATCAGATGCGCCATCACGGCCCCATCCACACCCGGCACCGGAATATATGTGCCGAGACGGAAAATAATCAGAGCGCCCAACGTAAACCAGATGCGTTTCTTGAGGTCCGTGGCCTTGCCGAACGCCCCCAAGTTCATATTCGCGGCCATCTGTTCTGCGGCGGAAGCCATGTTTTATCCCTTAATCTCAACAAAAACGGCGCTTGCCCGGTGCTTTGCGCCTGGCAAGCGCCGTTTATAGCGCTATGTGCCGGAGTTTATCCGGCGGAGGCAAGCCCTTAGGCAGCGGGAGCGTCGGCCTTGGCAGCAACCAAAGTCGTCACCTTACCACCGGCCTGCTCAATGGCAGCCACTGCGGCAACGGACGCACCGGACACTTCAATGGTCACAGCCTGGCTGATGCTGCCCTTGGCGAGCAAACGCACACCGTCAACCTTGTTCACACGCACCACGCCGGCCGCAGCCAGCAAGGCTTCGGTGATCGGCTGGCTGGCGTCGAGCTTACCGGCTTCGATGGCAGCGGCAAGCACACCCAAATTCAACGGCGCATAATCCTTGCGGTTGATATTGGTAAAGCCGCGCTTCGGCAGACGGCGATAGATCGGGAGCTGACCGCCCTCGAACCCGTTAAGGGACACGCCCTCACGCGCCTTCTGGCCTTTGACACCCTTACCGGAGGTCTTGCCCTTGCCGGAACCAATGCCACGGCCAAGCCGCTTGGATTTTAACCGTGCGCCGGGGTTGTCCCGGATTTCATTCAGTTTCATCGTTCAAATCCTTTTGGGACTGGCTTACGCCAGATCCTCGACCTTCAGCAGATGAGCAACCTTACGAACCATGCCCAACACTTCCGGCGTCGCCGTAATTTCGATGGTCTTGCTGATCTTGTTCAGACCAAGACCGACCAATGTCGCCTGCTGGCCGGGCTTGCGCCCGTTACCGGAGGCCACCTGCGTGATACGAATTTTCTGATCAGACATCGCTCGCCTCCACAGCCACCGGCTTCTCGGTGGTGCCATAAAGATCAGCCACCTTCTTGCCACGGCGCGCAGCAACCTGGCGCGGGCTGGTCACATTCTGCAGTGCTGCAAAAGCGGCCTTCACCATGTTATGCGGGTTACGGCTGCCCAGCGACTTCGCCACGACATCGCCGATCCCCAGGGTTTCGAACACAGCGCGCAGCGGACCGCCGGCGATGATGCCCGTACCAGCCGGTGCGGAGCGGATGATAACTTCACCCGCGCCGAACGTGCCACGAATATCGTGGTGCAGCGTACGGCCTTCCTTCATCGGCACGCGAATCATCGTCTTCTTCGCGCGTTCGGTCGCCTTGCGGATCGCTTCCGGCACTTCACGGGCTTTGCCCGCGCCGTAGCCGACGCGGCCCTTCTGGTCGCCCACCACCACCAGAGCAGCAAAGGCGAACCGGCGGCCGCCCTTCACCACTTTGGCAACGCGATTGATCGTTACCAGCTTGTCGACGAACTCATCGCCACCCTCGTTGCGGTCGCGATTGTGATCGCGTCCCCGATCCCTGCC
Source organism: Acidocella sp. (assembly GCA_026224875.1). GTDB lineage: Bacteria > Pseudomonadota > Alphaproteobacteria > Acetobacterales > Acetobacteraceae > Acidocella. Next base: position 2,400 of record JAMFRU010000142.1, on the reverse strand, counting down.
GCCCGAGCCGCCTTCGCGTGCTTCACGTGCCATAAAATCTGCTCCTAGAAGTCGAGGCCGCCCTCGCGGGCCGCCTCAGCCAGGGCTTTGACCCGGCCATGATAGAGATAAGAACCGCGGTCGAACACCACGGCGATAACGCCGGCAGCTTTCGAGCGCTCGGCAATCAACTTGCCAACGGCCGTCGCGGCATCCTTATCGGCGCCGGTCTTCAGGGCCTCACGCAGCTCTTTGTCGAGCGTCGAGGCAGCAGCCAAAGTGCAGCCCTGAGCGTCGTCGATGATCTGCGCGTAGATGTGCTTGCCTGAGCGGAACACGGACAAACGCGGGCGCCCAGAGGATTTCTGCCGAAGCTGATAACGGAGACGCTCCCGGCGGCGCGTCTGCAATGTAAGATTTGACATTACTTCTTCTTACCCTCTTTCCGGCGGATTGCTTCGCCTTCAAACTTGACACCTTTGCCCTTGTACGGCTCGGGCGGACGATAGCTGCGCAGCTCGGCGCAAACCTGGCCGACCTGGCGCTTATCGACACCTTCGACCTTGATCAAGGTCGGCTTCTCGCAGCTTACCTTGATCCCAGCCGGGATCGGATAAACCACATCATGGGAAAAGCCGAGGTTGACGACGAGATTGGGCCCCTGCACCGCGGCACGGTAACCCGTGCCGGTGATCTCCAGGGTCTTCGCATAACCGACAGAAACGCCCTTCACCAAATTGGCGATATTGGCGCGCGTCGTGCCCCACATCATGCGGGATGCGCTTTCCTTGGTCTTCGGTGCAACCGAAACCTTATTGCCTTCAACCGTGGTCTCGACCTTATCGGTCAGAACCAGGGTCAGCTCACCGAGCTTGCCCTTGGCCGTGAGCACGTTACCAGCCAGTGCCACGGTGACACCAGCGGGAATTTCAACGGGATATTTGCCTACGCGTGACATTGTGTCTCTCCCTTAGAAAACGCGGCAGAGAACTTCGCCGCCAACATTGGCAGCGCGGGCCTCGACATCGCTCATCACACCGCGCGGCGTGGAGAGGATGGAAACGCCAAGACCGGAATAAACGCGCGGCAGCTCCTTGATCTTGGAGTAGACGCGGCGGCCCGGACGGGACACACGGCTGATCTCTTTGATCACCGGCTGGCCTTCGTTATATTTCAGCTCAATGCGCAGCTGGGCAATGCCAGGGCGAACTTCTTCACGGGTGAACCCGCGAATAAAGCCTTCACGCTTCAACACATCGAGCACATTGGCGCGCAGGTTGGAGGCAGGCGCCACGCACACGGTCAAACGCGCGTGCTGAGCATTACGGATGCGGGTGAGCATATCACCCAACGGATCGGACATCGACATTTTGGTTTGCCCTTTCCTTACCAGCTAGCCTTGGCGACACCGGGGAGCTGCCCGGAGCTGGCCAAATCACGGAACGCGATACGGCAGAGTTTGAATTTGCGATAATTGCCACGGGCGCGCCCGGTCAGCTCGCAGCGCAGACGCACACGCACCTTGGCGCCATTGCGCGGCAGCTGCGCGAGCTTCAGGCTCGCCTCAAAACGGTCTTCCACCGGCAGCGTGCGATCCATGATCGTCGCCTTCAACGTGCCGCGTTTGCCCTTATCACGGGCAGCCATTCGCTCACGTTTGCCGTTTCGGTTGACCTGCGATGTCTTAGCCATCTTCTGTTACCCTCCGGAACCTGCCAGTCACTACTGGCCGTTTTCCAAAAAAATTTCGCCGCGCTTATTTAGCAAACGGCAGATTGAAGCCCTTGAGCAGTGCCTTGGCCTCGGCATCGGTCTTCGCACTGGTCACGAAGATGATGTCCATGCCACGGATCGCATCGACCTTGTCATAGACGATCTCAGGGAAAATGATCTGTTCCTTGAGGCCCATGGCAAAATTACCGCGCCCGTCGAAGCCCTTATTGCCGGGGATGCCGCGGAAGTCACGCACGCGCGGCAGCGCGATGGTGACCAGGCGGTCCAGGAACTCGTACATACGGGCCTTACGCAACGTCACCTTCGTGCCGATCGGCAGGCCGGCGCGGATCTTGAAGCCGGCAATCGCCTTCTTCGCAATCGTCTTCACCGGCTTCTGGCCCGCGATCAGCGTCAGCTCGGCAACAGCGGCATCAAGCTTCTTCTGGTCGCCGGCGGCTTCACCGACACCCATGTTGATGACGATCTTTTCCAGCTTCGGCACTTCGAACGTATTCGTATACCCGAATTCCTTCAGCAACTGCTCGCGCACCACCTCGCGGTAGTACTTTTGCAGGCGCGGCAGGTCTTTAACTTCGCTCATGTCAGCCTCCTCAGCCGTCAATGGCGTTGCCGCTCTTACGAGCAACACGCACTTTGCGGCCACCGTCCAACACGCGGAAGCCAACCTTGGTGGGCTTATCGGTG
>JAMFRU010000141.1 GCA_026224875.1 Acidocella sp. | reverse complement strand
CTGTTTCAACAGCATGGAGGCAGGGCCCTTCTCAATTCTTAAGTTATGGGATCCAAGGGCCTTTCGGCCCTTGGCGGGTCGTCACGCCGGAGGCGTGCTCCGCACGACGGCAGAGCCCTGGCCTTTTCCCTCAACGCGCCCGCAACCCCTGATACCCTTCCGGCAGCACTACGCGGAGGGAGTTTTGTAGGAATGCCACGCCGAGGTATTGGCCGATTAGGATTGGTAGTTCGAGTAATTGGGATTCGTCGTAGGTTTTGGCCAGTGTTGCCCAGGTTTCGTCGGAAATCATGGCGTTGCCGAGCATTTCCTCGACCGCTGCGAGCACTGCGCGGTCATGCGCGCTCCAGCCGGGGGCGGTGGAGCCGATGGTCACCCATTCGATCTCCTCGGTGCTCATCCCGGCCATCCGTTTGGCCAGCTCGACATGACCGCTCCACTCAAACGGCGCCTGGCATAGCCAGCCGGTGCGCAGCACTGCAAGCTCGCGGTCGCGCGCCGGCAGCAGGCCCGCCATTACCGTCACCGCCAGCGCCGTATGGGCGCGGAACAGCGCGGGGTGGCGCAGCACTGTGGACAACCATTCCGACACGTCTTCATTCGCGTCCAATAGGCCCGCCGCCTGGTCTATCTTTCTCTTCAGCACCCAGATCTCTGGCGTAAACGCTTCTGGCGCCAGCGGCTCGATGCGCGGCGGGTGGCCCAGAATCCGAGCCTCCCGCGCCGCCGTTCGAGCGGCTACTGAATTAAGCGCTTCATCATTCGGCACCTTATAAAGGGCGCAAGGCGAGCACGCAGCCTTCGGCATCGGCCGAGACGTACAACGTGCCATCCGCCCCGGCGGTGATGCCGGCGAACGGGCCCATCGGGCCGGATAGCGGTACAATCGCGCCGAGCGGCTTGGCGGTAACCCCCGGCGGCGCGCCCACCGGCAGGTTGGCGGCGATGATGCTGCGGCTGCCGCTCTTCACATCATATTCCACCAGCTGCTTGGCCAAAGCATCGACGATGTAGAGTTTTTTGCCAAGGATCAGAATTCCTTGCGGCTGCCGTAACCCATCCACCACGGTTTCGGCTTTGCCGCCGGAGATTTTGACCACCCGCCCGCCATGGCATTCGGACACATAGATCGTGCCATCCCCGCCAACCGCGACGCCCATGGGCTCACGCAGCCCGGTCGCCAGCACCTGCGGGGCACCGTTCTCAACCGAGAGCACACGCCCGGCTCCTGCTTCGGCGAACACCACTGCCCCGCCTGGGGCAATGGCCACGCCATATAGCCGGTCGTAGCCCTCGGCCAGAATCTCGCTTGTCTGCGCCGCCGGCTGCCAGCGCGCGACCGCGCCATTGGCGGTGGTCACCACCAGCTCGCCCGGGCCGGCGGTAACCACGCCGCGGCAATAGCCGGGGTTGCCGGGGGTAAACAGCATGGACGCGAGCACGAGCGCACCGCCCGGCTTGAGGTAATAGGTGAACGGCCCGTCGGCCACGAAAATCACCCCATCCGTGCCCATGGCCAGGCCCAGCGGCCAGTTGAGTCCGCCGGAGATAACAGGGCGAACCTTGCCGGCGCCGAGCAGCTCGTAAATATTGCCGGGAATACTGGAGACAAAAATCCGGTCTCCCACGAAGCTGACATTATCCAGCCCTGGTTCCAGATCAGCCAGCACCTCGCGCGTGCCGGTGCGCGGGTCGATGCGCAGCACCTGGCCGCTATGCACCTGGGTGGAAACAATCCGCCCCTTGGAGTCGAATTTCACAGAATCCGGCACACCTAGGTCTTTGGCAACAACCTCCGGCTCGCCACCATCCAGGCTGACGCGCCAGATTTCGTTGCGGCCCATCACCGGGAAATACAGCATGCCATCGGGCCCGACTTCGAACGCATTCGGTGTCGGCACATTATCGAGAATTATTCGCGGCGCGCCACCGTTGAGGTCCAGCTGCATGATGCGGGCACCCTCCCGCAACTCGCCCGCTATCAGCATGCCGTTATGGAAGGTGATCGGGTTGGCATTGGGCACATCGCCGTAAATCACGCGCGTGGCACCATTCGGCTCCAGCACACTCACCCGGCCTTCGGTAATCTCGGTGGCGTAGAGATTGCCCTTGTCGTCGAACACGAGGTCATCGGGCCCGACAATGCCGCCGCCCATCGGGCTGATGGATTCCACCGCACCGGTTTCAGGGTCCACAGCGCTGATCTGGCTCCCCGAAACCTGCGCCACGTACAGCCGGCCATCCTTGCCGGTGCGCAGACCGTTGGCGCCATAAAGCCGGCTCATCGGCGTAATCCGCTCCAGGCTCCAGCCCTCGGCCACGCCCGGCGGTTGCGCGGCAATATAGCGCCCAAATTGCATCGTCATGTTTCGCTCCCTCTTTATCGGGCCGCTTTTTCGCTCTTCGCGGGGCGTTACCGGCATCGTTGATGAGCGACCGTAGCGAGCGAGTCCCGCCAGCGTCAACCGCCTGAGCACACTTGACCGGACATTGCTGACCACTTTATTAGCAACACCAACGCGGCCATTGCCTGAGGTATCGTTTGTGCCTATCCGCATCATATAATTTGCGCGCGGGTAATCGCGCGCGGGCAATCAAGATGCCCGGACAACCCAAAGGGAGCCAACATGCCGAACGAAACCGCCGCGAGCAAGCCCGTAACCCACCCGGACATCCTCGCCCGTGCCGCCGCGCGCGATGCCAATGTTCAGGGCCAGCCCCGCCGTGTCGAGCCGCTGGCGGAAGACGCATGGACCCCGGAAATGCAGGTCATCAACACGGATATGAAGACCGCCGCCGGCATTCCGCAAAACGGCTACATGCCCGAATTCTTCGCCATCATGCTGCGCCACCCCAAACTCTTCCGCGCCCATTCGGACCTCGCCATGGTGCTGATGGGCGGCGGCACGCTGCCCGTGCGCGACCGCGAGCTGGCCGTGCTGCGCATCGGCTGGATCTGCCAGGCGCCCTATGAGTGGAATGCGCATGTCGATATGGCCAAGCGCATGACCAACATTACGCCCGAGGAAATCGAGCGCATCATCACCGGCTCATCCGCCCCCGGCTGGTCCGCGCATGACACCGCGATCTTGCGCGCCGTCGAGGAAATGATCAGCGACGCCATGATCACCGACGAAACCTGGGCCACCCTGGTCAAAACCTGGAACGAACCTCAGCTGCTGGAATTCCCCATTCTGGTCGGGCAGTATCTGGGCGTGGCGTTCCTGCAAAATTCAATCCGGGCACGCCTAATGCCAGGTCACATAGGACTTGCAGCAAGGTAAAAGCAGCAGCTTTTTGAAAAAAGCTGCACCAAAAACTTTTGAACTTTAGGGCATGGTTGTGGCGGTGCCACAACCATGCCCTAAAGTTCAAAAGTTTTTTTGGGGACCTTTTTGTTCACAAAAAGGTACTGTTTAGAATCCTATATCTGCCACGGGCCTGTTAAAACCATCATTCACCGCATTCTGCGCCTTCGCCAGTTTCTGCGTGTCCAGCTTGGCCAGAAAACCATCGATCAGCCGCTGGTAGTTGCTGATCATGCCTTCCATCTGGTGCGAGAGCCGCATGTACTCGAACCCCGTGGCGTGCAGGCCCAGCTGCTGGCGCGGCAGATTGCCATAATCCTGGCGTGGGATTTCCGGAATTTCCGGGCTGTCGTGCGGCAGCACGGTGGGTGCGGCAATGCGCGGCGCGTCGTCCGGCAGGAAGGCCAGGGACCACAGCTCGAACAAACAGGTTTCCGGCGTCAGCGGGCGAATGCGGTAGCCGCTCATGCCCGCGAAATAGGGCAGCAGGAAATAATGCGGGAAGAAATACTCCACGGAATGCAGCTGGTGCTCCGCCTCCACCGCGTTGAGATCCGGCACCGGCAGGCCTTTCGCCTGGCCCTCGGCATAGACTTCCTCTTTTATACGCCGGTAGAATGCCTTGCCGACGGTGGCGATATCATCGGGCCATTCTTCTTTGAGCAGGCGCTCCGCAATCGCGATCTCGCCGGGCAGCACCATGCCGCCCATGCCCCTGTGCAGCTTCCCCATCTGGGCAACGGTCTTGCCAAGATATTCTTCGTTGGATGCTTCCGGCAGCAGATTTCCGCCGGCATCCGCGCCGAAATAACCGATCTTGTCCGTGGTGAGCGACTGGTACAGCTGCGGATGCGTGCGCATCACGTGGTAGCCCTCCATGAAGGCTTCCATGGCGAGCTTCCAGTTGGTCGGCAGCTCGACGGCCCACCAGCCCTCCATTTTCAGGTTCTCGACATTGCGCGCATCCATCCGCGCCGTGATGGGCCCGAGACTGTCCAGCAGCGAGGCCGCATCATTGTCATGATTGATAAAGGCGCAACCACCCCAAAGCTCGACGCGGCACGGCACCAGGTTGAGCTCGGCCTGCTCGAGATTCACCTCATCGAAAATCCGCTTGCCGTAGATAAAGGTGTTGTCGCCATCCATATTCCAGCGCCAGCCATGGAACGGGCATATAAATCCCGTGCTCTTGCAGTTGCCGGGCTCCATGACGAGCTGCACACCACGGTGCCGGCACGCGTTATGGAACGCCTTTACGCCGGTTTTGGTGCGCACCACGATAACGGATTTGGCGAGGTTGGTGTACTCCACATAATCGCCGACTTCCGGAATTTCCTCCAGCCGGCAGGCCAGTTGCCACACATGCGGCCAGAGATGCTCACGCTCCAGCTCGAAGAATTCCTGGTCGTAATAGCGCTTCGAGGGGATTCGCTGAGGATGGGTAACCTTGAGAGGCACCTCGTTCAAAGCCGCAGTTTCGCTCTCCGTCATCCTACCCTCCTGGTCGCTTCTTGGGATCTTTTTTGGTTTATAGGCACGCCGGCATGGCCGAAAACAAATGATCCCGCTTCGCGATCAGGATGCCTCCGGCATGCAAATGTTTAAATGACCTGAACAGATTCCGCTCTTGCTCCACCGTGCCACAACGCGCGCCACAACCAAGTGTGCCACTGTGGGATATTTCACCTCAGCCGGCCAGATGCGCCGTATCGACCCACGCCTTCGTCCGATCGGATTCGTAAAACGCATCAACCAGCCCTTGCACTTCCGCCGCGCGGGCAAAGTCCGGCAGCACCTCGCCGGTGCCTTTAATGCCCCGGGTCAGGCTCTCGAACACCCGCGCCAGCGACACCCGCTGCCCGCCATTGAACACATCGTCATCGCCCAAAGCGACAATACGGCCATCGGCCATGAAAAACCGCTCCGGCACGTCAATTTCCGCGCCCTGCGGCACATGATGCGGCGCCTCGTTCCGGCTGGCGTAGAGCTTGGCCGAGGCGATGCTCGGATAGGCCAGCGAGGTCAGTTTCAGCCGGCCTTTGCTGCCGAAAGCCTCGATGCTGAACCCCGGGCTATCGGCCGCGGTCCAGGAGGTGGAGAGCATGCCCATGGCGCCGCTGGCAAAATTCAGCAACGCATGGCCGGTATCATCGGTCTCCACGGGCTGGATTTCGCCGCCCGGCAGCTTCCAGTTTTTCAGCTGTATTTTAATCTGCGCGGAAACGGAATCGACCGGCCCAAACAAATGGCGCAGCACATGCAGCATATGCGAGCCGTTATTGCGCGTCACACTCACCCCGAGCCCGGATTTGCCGAACCAGGTGTACGGAAATCCCGGCTGGATCTGCAGGAAAAACGACATCTGCCAGGAGCAATGCACCTGAAAAATCTCGCCGATCTCCCCGCTTTCGATCATCTCCTTCATCAGCGCGATATGCGGCAGGCCCATAACGCTCGCGGCAGCAGCCCCGTGCAGGCCTTTGGCTGCCCGCAGCGTATCGAGTTTTTTCGCGGCCTCGCCCGAGGTCGCGAACGGGATCTGGTTGACCACATGCTTGCCGCCATTCAGCGCCGCGGTCACGATCTTTTCGCGCAACACCGGGTTGGTCCCGGCATCGATAATATCGATATCCGGGTCGTTGCACATGTCCTCATAGCTCCAGAACGGCCGGGCCACGCCGAATTGCGCCGCCGCCTTCTCCGCCGACTCCTGGCGGGAGGTGCAGATGGACGTCACCTCTACCGTATCGCTCAGCGTGCGCCAGGCCGGGAGATGCGCCATAGCGCCCCAATTGGCGCTTACAATCCCGACTTTTAACTTACCCGTGGTCATTCCCGTTCCTTATCCGGCTTTTGCCGGCTCAATATCCATATGCAAACGCGTCAGCTTCAGCCGCGCGATTTTCCATGTCCCATCACGGCGCACCAGATTGTCATGGTAATGGCCAAAGCCGGTGATCGCGGCCAAGGTTTTACCTGGCCCGAAAATCACCCGGTCCTGCATCGGGAAAATCGCCCGCGCTTCATCGCCATTCAGCGTGATTTCGGGAAAATGCACCTGATGCGCGGTAACGGCGTCGCCGATGGAACCAAACACCGAGGCCATCGCCGCATCGCGACCCTCGATCGGCGGGCCGCCGCCGGCCGCCGAAACATCCAGCACGTAATCTTCCGTAAACAACTGCGCCCAGGCCTCCCACTGCTTGGTATCCAGCAGCCGGCAGTAGCGGGCCTTCAGCTCGCAAATCGCGAACCGGTCCCGAATCTCGTCAATCGACATCATCTCCGTTCCCCTCAGGTAATCGACCAGCCGCCATCGACGGCAAAATTCTGGTTTGTCACCTTGGCCGCCGCCGGCGAGGCCAGGAACAGCACGGCAGCACCTATGTCGCGCGGCGAACACATGCCCAATGGCGGCATCCGCCGCCCCGGGCCTTCCGGCGCCGGCCCCTGCGCCGCAATGGCACCCGGCGTCGCCACGCCTCCCGGCAATATGGTGTTGACGGTGATATTATGCCCCACCAGTTCCAGCGCGCTCGCCCGGGTAAGGCCGAGCAACGCCGCCTTCGAGGAGGCGTAAATCGCATGGCCCTGGGTGAGCGCGCCGATCAGCGCCGCCGAGGCAATATGAATGATGCGCCCGCCGTTACCGCCCGCCACCATGGCGCGGGCAACTTCGCGGCTCATCAAAAATGGACCGCGCGCATTCACCGTCATCACCCGGTCCCATTCGGCCACCGTGCCATCTAGCAGCAACTGCCTGTCCTGTAAGCCGGCATTGTTCACCAGCGCCCAGGGCGTGCCGTAATGCTTCACCACCTCGGCGCAACCGCGCTGCACGGATGCCTCGTCGGCGACATTGAGTTGGATATGGCCGGCCTCGCATCCGGCCGCGCGCAGCGCCTCTGCCGCTTGTGCGGCGTGTGCCTCGTCGATATCGGCAATCACCACGATGGCGCCGGCTTCGCCCAGCATTTCCGCTATGCCGCCGCCAATGCCGCTGGCCCCGCCGGTTACCAGCGCCACACGCCCACTCAGACTAAAAGCATCCGTCATTTTCGCTCCCGTATGCCGCCCATTGCGGGTGGTTATTCGCTGATTTGCCCAGTGTTAAGCGGAGTTAAGCATTGTTTCGCGCAGCACAGCATGCCGTGCCGCCAAACATCGCCGTGCCGATGCGGGGCGCCGAGGTAGGAGTCAGGCCGGGCCGCCCATACCAGTTACCCGCTTGAGGACATAAATAACCACCGCCATGTAGAGCGCGCCGGCTACAGTGGTCGCGCCCGCATCCGCAAAATTCACACTCCCCATAATCGGCGTTGCCGTGAACACGGCGAGGAACAGCATCGTGCCCGGATTGATCACCCGTGCGCCCCAATGCATGATCTGCATGAACAGCACGGCGGCGATGACGAGAACCGCTACAACCAGCCCGGCCGTGCCGTAATGCGCCGAGAGAAACGATAATTGCCAGGCCACGGCGAGGCCCAGAAGGCAGCCAAGGATGGACCACGGCAACCGGCCGAACTCGGCCTTGTCGACAATCCCCCAATACCAGGCGAACACGAAGCTCGCGTAAAACGTATGCAGGTGCAGAACACGCCCGCCGAGATATATCCATGCAAAGGTGAAGCCGAAAATAAGCACCAGCCCGCCCAGGCCAATGCCCAATCTTTTACCAAGCAGCCTCTTACTCAGGCCGGGATGCGCGCCCGGCGTTGCGATGGTTTGCTCGCTCATATTTTCGTTTCCCCTTAACCTCTGGACAGAATTTTTACCGCCCCGGCCGGCCAGCATGCATAGGCGCTCCGCCCCTGTCCACCGCGCAGCGGCACAAGGCCAGCGCAGGACCAATGCGATACAGGCTGGACCACAGGGGCCAGCGCCTTGACACGCCGTGTTTTCGGGTATTCTGGTCTTTTCAGTAAAGACTGAAAGATGTGTAACTTGGAGCCTATTTAGCGTGGAGCTCTCGCCGTTGGCGGACGCCTTCATCAGGCATTTCGGAGAAATGGGCAGCCGGTGGGGCATCAACCGCACCGTCGGGCAGATCTATGCGCTGCTCTACATCTCCGGCAGCCCGCTGCCGGCGGATGAAATTGCCGAGGTCCTGAATTTCTCCCGCTCCAATGCCTCGATGGGCCTGAAAGAGCTGCAAAGCTGGCGCCTGGTCAAACTGCAGCATCTGCCCGGCGACCGGCGCGAGCATTTCTCCACCCCGGACGATGTCTGGCAGATCGTGCGTATCCTGGCCGAAGAGCGCCGCCGCCGCGAGATCGACCCCACACTCTCGGTATTGCGCGACCTGCTGCTGATGAAGCCGGGCAATGACGACGAGCGCGACATTCAGCTCCGGCTGCAGGAGATGCACGACCTGATCGAGCTGCTGACCCGCTGGTCGGAGGACGTACAAAAGTTAGAAACCCAACAATTAACACAACTTTTACGCCTGGGTGGTGGTATCATCCGCCTACTGGACCTAAAAAATTCTCTGCCCCTGATCGGCACCAAACGGCGTAAGCCGAACGCCACGGCCGGGGATGGAGCGGACGAAGACTGACCTGGCGCTACAACTGGGCATGAATTTCTAGAGGCTTCACATGCGATTAAAACCAATTCTGGCAAACCCACTTCTAGCGGTACCGGCGCTCCTGGCTCTAAGCGGCTGCAACACCGGCGACTACCGGCTGTTCCATCCGCTCAGCCAGGTGGCGCAGGTGCAATGGTGGGCGACCTTGTTCGAGCTCGGCATCATGTCGCTCATCATCGTGCCGGTTACCGTGCTTATCGCGGTCTTCATCTGGCGCTACCGCAAGAGCGCCAATGCCAAATACGACCCCAGCTGGTCGCATTCCCTGGGGCTGGAAATCCTGGTCTGGGCCGTGCCTTTGGTCATCGTCACCATCTGCGGCATCGTCTCCATCCGCACCACCCATGCGGTGGACCCCTACGCCCCCGGCGTGCTGGCCAAGGCCGAAGCCGCCCAGCCACCGCTCGACATCGATGTCATCACCACCGACTGGCAATGGCTGTTCATCTATCCGGACCAGCATGTGGCCGCGGTGGATGAGCTGGTGGTGCCGGCCGGGCGCGTCGTGCATATGCGCCTCACCTCATCCTCGGTCACCAACGACTTCTTCATCCCCGGCGTGGCGCCGATGATCGATGTGATGCCGGGGATGCGCACCGAAGACACGTTCGACGCGCCCACCCCCCTCTCCGACACCGGCTTCTCGGCCGATTTCTCCGGCGCCGGCTTCTCCTGGATGCAGTTTGAGCTGCATATCGTGCCGCAGGGCGATTTCGACACCTGGGTGGCCAAGGCCGCCGCCAGCCCGCGCCAGCTCACCTACACGGCGTTCACCCAATTCGCCCAGCCGACGGTGAATGAGCACGCGACCATCTCGTATTTCGCCAACCCCACGCCGCAACTGTTCGAAACCGTGGTGGGCGCCGCGCAGGCCGGGGTGGTCTACCCCGTGCCGGATGCGTTGACCACGAGCGTTGCCAGTTTGGAAGGCGGCCCTGTTAGTGCTGCCGCTACAAAATAGCTTAAAGGACAGACCCCATGCAGGTTGCAATTCAAGGCCCGTGGTCACCGCTATTCGGCAGGCTGACTCTCGCTTCCATCCCCTATCACACCCCCATCCTCATCGCGACCTTCGCGGGCGTGGCCGTCATCGGCCTCGTGATCGTGGGTGCGGTGCTGTACTACAACAAGCTCGGCTATCTCTGGCGCGAATGGATCACCACGGTCGATCATAAAAAGATCGGTGTGATGTACATCATCCTCGGCCTCGTCATGCTGGTCCGCGGTTTTGCCGACGGGCTGATGATCCGCACGCAGCAGGCCATGGCCATAGGGCCCAATTCGCCCGGCATACTGGGCGCCCAGCACGGGTTCTTGCCGCCCTTCCATTTCGACCAGATCTACTCCGCGCACGGGACCGTTATGATCCTGTTTGCCGCAACGCCAATCCTCACCGGCCTCACCAACGTCATCGTGCCGCTGCAGATCGGCGCGCGGGACATGGCGTTTCCGTATATGAACGCGCTCTCTCTCTGGCTCACCACGGCGGGCGCCATTCTGGTCATGCTCTCGCTCTTCGTGGGCGATTTCTCGGCCGCCGGCTGGGTCGGCTTAATCCCGCTGACCGAGCTGCCTTACAGCCCCGGCGTGGGCGTGGATTACTGGATGTGGGCGATCCAGATCTCCTCCATCGGCACCACGCTGAACGCCATCAACATGATCGTCACGATCATCAAAATGCGCGCCCCAGGCATGAGCTGGTTCCGCCTGCCGGTGTTCACCTGGACGACGCTTTCCACCAACATCATCGGCCTGACCGCCTTCCCCGTGCTCGGCGTGGCTTTGGGCCTGCTGGGCGCCGACCGCTATCTCGGCGCCCATTTCTACACCGCCGGCCTGGGCGGCAATCTGATGCTGTACACCAACCTGTTCTGGATCTGGGGCCACCCCGAGGTGTATTTCCTCGTGCTGCCCGCTTTCGGCATTTTTTCGGAGATCATCCCGACGTTTTCCGAGAAGCCGCTGTTCGGCTACACGACGATGGTGGCTGCAACCTTTGCCATCGCCGGTATCTCATGGGCGGTCTGGCTGCACCATTTCTTCACCATGGCGGCGGGGCCGGACGTGAATGGGTTTTTCTCCATCGCAACCATGCTCGTCGGCATCCCCACGGGTGTAAAAGTCTTCAACTGGATGTTCACCCTCTATCGCGGCCGCCTCACCTTCGCCACGCCGATGCTCTGGTCGCTGGCAGGGCTGTTCCTGCTGCTGGCGGGTGGCATTACCGGCATGATGCTGGCCATCCCCGCCATCAACTATTCAGTGCATGACAGCGTGTTCGTCATCGCGCATTTCCACTGCATGGTGCTGCTCATAGGTGCGGCCATGTTCGCCGCCGTGTCCTACTGGTTTCCCAAAGTCTTCGGCATCCAGCTCGACGAACGCAACGGGCTGATGTTTTTCTGGACCTTCATCGCCGCCACCGGCATCGTCTTCATCGCCATGTTCGCGCTTGGCTTCGAGGGCGAAACCCGCCGCCTCGCCTACATCTACGACCCCGCCTGGCGGCCGATGCTGTGGACCGAAGAAGCCGGGATGATGCTCTACATCGTCTCCATCGGTTACTTCGCCCGCATGCTGTATGTTTCACTGCGCGACCGCATCCCCGTACCGGCAGACCCTTGGGGCACGTCGCGCACGCTGGAGTTCCTCACGCATTCGCCCGTGCCGTTCTACAACTTCGCCGTCACCCCGCAGGTGAATGCGCGCGACGAGCTGGCATGGCGGCGCGATCATGGGTTGGAGAAAACCCAGCCCGACGCGTTCGAGGTGATCCACATGCCCTGCAACAGCGCCATCCCCTTCATCATCGGCATGCTCGCGATGGCCTTCGGCTTCGGCCTCATCTGGCGCATCTGGTGGATGTTCGGGGCGGCACTGCTCGGCATCGTCATCGCCGTCATCATCCGCTCGTTCGACAAGAACCTCGGCTATGAAATCCAGCCCGAGGAGGTCGCCGCCATGGAACGCAACCTCGCCACCGCCGGCATCATTGCCGAGCAGCCGGCCCGCAAACCCCTCACCGAAGCGGAGGCACATTAATGTCCACCGATGCGCCCCCCACCGACGCCACGAAACTGTTCCACCCGCATTTCGCGGGCCATGACCAGATATCCGCGCGCACGCTCGGCTTCTGGCTGTACATGCTCAGCGACGCGCTGATTTTCACCGCCCTCTTCGCCGCCTACGCCGTGCTGAATAACCCCATGTCCGCCGCCGGCGGCCCTATCGCCCCGCAGGTGGTCAACCCTGTGGAAGGGCTGTGGCAGACCTATGCCGTGCTCGGCTCGGTCGCCACCTACAGCCTCGGGACGGTGGCACTTAAATCCGGCAACAAGGCCGGGGTCATGCTCGGCATTATTCTCTCCATCGTCCTGGCCCTCGTCTTCCTCGGCTTCGAAACACACGACCTGCTCGGCCTGCTCGCCAAAGGCGACGGCCCCGCGCGCTCCGGCTACCTCTCCGCCTTCTTCATCCTCATCGCCACGCACGGCCTGCACATGGTCTTCGGCATCATCTGGATGCTGGTGATGCTGGTGCAAATCCCCACCATGGGCTTCACCGCCAATGTCGTGGCCCGCCTCATCAACCTGCGCATGTTCTGGCAGTTCCAGGCCACAATCTGGGTCCTCGTCTACATCTATGTCTACATGATCGGAGCCTATTAAATGTCCGCTCCCGCAACCTCACCGCTCGACCACCCCGAAGTCCGCCAGGCCAGCGCGTGGCGCTACATCGCCGGCTTCATCACCAGCATGGTGCTCATGCAGGCAGCCCTCATGGTCACCCTGCACCAACACCTCCCCTACCAGGAATACGTGTTCACCACCGGCGGCCTGGCCCTGGTCGCGCTATTGTGCCAAGCGGCCCTCTTCTTCGGCCTGGACATCTCCCGCGCCCAAATCTGGAAAAGCGTCTCCCTGGTTCTAACAATCCCCCTCTTCATCCTCTCAGTCGGCCTAACAGTCTGGATGTTCCAATCCCTCGCCCAACGCACCATGATAATGCCCGTAACCACGGTGCAACCGACACTGCTTGAGTAAAAAGGCGAGGGGGGCCAGGGGAATCGCATTAGGATTTTTCCTGGCTCTTGCGGCACGGCTTCACATTGATTCTGATTTGGCTTCTCAATTTGGAGAGGCTGAATGGGTTGGTTTGGGTCTTGCTT
>JAMFRU010000140.1 GCA_026224875.1 Acidocella sp. | reverse complement strand
CTGTTTCAACAGCATGGAGGCAGGGCCCTTCTCAATTCTTAAGTTATGGGATCCAAGGGCCTTTCGGCCCTTGGCGGGTCGTCACGCCGGAGGCGTGCTCCGCACGACGGCAGAGCCCTGGCCTTTTTAATAATTGTCCCGCAAACGTCCGCCCACAGCCCCAGCCACGCTGGCGATGAAGCCGCCGATCAGCAGTGCGACGAAGCCGTAGATTAGTGCGCCGGAGGTTGCCTTACGGGCGGCATCGGCCACTTTTTTGGCTTTCACGATGTCGGCCTGTTCGAGGGCGATCACGTCGCTTACCCGGGCTTGCGCATCGGCCGTGTTCAGCCCGGTCTTTTCCGTCACCAGCTGGGCGAGGTAAGCCTGGTCATCGGCGGAGACATTGCCGTTCTGGGCCACGCCTTGCGTCAGGATGATCGACGCCTGAGCGTAAAGCTCCTGGTTCGTCACCCCCGGATTGCCATTGACCGGCCCGCCACCAGGCGGCTCGCGGTACAGCAGATCGGTATAGTAGCCGATCGGTGCTGCCGTGGCCGCGGCCGCTGCGGCACCCGCACCGGCGGTGGCACCGGACTGGCCTACGGCACCTAGAGCGGCGACCATGAACAGCACGGAGAGCGCCCAGGCGAGAAATCCGTGCGCGGTGTCGCGGAAAAACACTTCATCGGTATGCACCGCGACGTATTTGGTGCGCAGCCGCCCCGCCATATAGCCGCCTACGAAGCTGGCGACCCATTGCACGATAATAAGCCAAATGGCGGCCATGACTGTGAAGCCGGCGATGCCGAGGCCCTCGCCATGCCATGGCGAAACCGAGGCCAGGCCGAGCCCGGCACCGAAAATGCCGAGGATGGCGGCAATAGCCGCGGCACTTACGCCGCCGGCGAAAACCGCGCCCCAGGAGACGGCCGAGGGCGATGCCGCAAGCTCGCCCCCTGCATCAAGCGCCGCATCGAGCGGTTGGGTCAGGAGTATGTCACTCATCTACATGTCCCCTTAATGCCAGAGCAGAATCAGCAGGATGATGATGGGAATGGGAACGCCGAGAAGCCAGAGCAGAATTGCAGGCATTTTATTTTCCTCCTGGGTTGGTTATGGCTCTCATGTCGGCCGCTAAACCATTGGTTCAAGACGAAACGTACCGCATGGCGGTTTTGTCACGATGCCGTTAGGAATATGGGCCGGGTGGTCCGTTTCAACCGAACCAGGAAATGTTGTCGATATACCGTCATTGCGAGCGCAGCGTGGCAATGACGGACAGCACACAGCCTTGCATCCCCCAGCCCCCCATGCGAAACCGCCCCTACCTCACGTAACTGGCGATTGAAGATGGGACACCATCGGGAAGCGTGAAGGTTTTTCGCCGCGCGCCTGGGCAGTTTCAGTTAAAGGAGCCGCCACTTGTCCGATATCGTCCCCATCCGCACCGCCCTGATTTCCGTCTCCGACAAAACCGGATTGATAGAATTCTGCACCGCCCTCGCCGGGCACGGCGTCAAAATCCTCTCCACCGGCGGCACGGCCAAAGCCATCCGCGACGCCGGCCTGGCCGTAACCGACGTGTCCGACCACACCGGCTTCCCCGAAATTCTCGATGGCCGCGTGAAAACCCTGGTTCCCCAGGTACATGGCGGCATCCTCGGGCGCCGCGGCGTGGCCGAGCACGTGGCACAGATGGAAGAACACAACATCGCCCCCATCGATCTCGTCGCGGTCAACCTCTACCCGTTTGAGGCCACCGTCGCCCGGGGGGCTGCGTTTGAGGATTGCATCGAGAATATCGACATCGGCGGCCCGGCCATGATCCGCTCCGCCGCCAAAAACCACGAGAGCGTCGCGGTCCTCACTTTGCCCGCGCATTACGCCACCATCCTCGCCGAGCTGAAAGCGCACGGCGGCACCCTCCTCGCCACCCGCAAAACCCTGGCCGCCGCCGCCTACGCCCGCACCGCCGCCTACGACTCTGCCATCTCCAGCTGGTTCGCCACGCAAAACGGCGACACTTACCCGGAAACCTTCTCCTTCTCCGGTGCCAAAAAGCAGGAGCTGCGCTACGGCGAAAACCCGCACCAGAGTGCTGCCTTCTACGCCGCCGCCCCGGCCCGCTTTGGTGTGGCCACCGCCACCCAACACCAGGGCAAGGAGCTATCCTACAACAACTATAACGATACCGACGCCGCCTTCGAATGTGTCGCCGAATTCTCCGAACCGGCCATCGTGATCGTGAAACACGCCAACCCCTGCGGCATCGCCACCGCCGCCAATGTGGCCGATGCGTGGGACGCCGCTTTGGCCTGCGACCCGGTCTCCGCTTTCGGCGGTATCGTGGCGCTGAACCGCACGCTCGATGCTGTCACCGCCAAGAAAATCGCGCATGGGAATTTCCTCACCGAGGTTATCATCGCCCCCGACGCCACGGACGAGGCCAAGCAGTTTCTCGCCGCCAAGAAAAACCTCCGCCTGCTCACCACCGGCGGCGTGCCGGACCCGCTGGCAACGGGCGTGACGTTTAAATCCCTGGCCGGCGGTTTCCTGCTGCAAAGCCGCGATGCCGGGCGCATCACCCCGGCCGACCTGAAGATTGTTACCAAACGCGCCCCCACCCCGGCGGAAATCGAGGATCTGATCTTCGCCTTCCGTGCCGCCAAGCATGTGAAATCCAACGCCATCGTCTATGCCAAAAACCATGCGACGATCGGTATCGGGGCCGGACAATCCAACCGTGTGGACTCCGCCCGCATCGCCGCCTGGCGCGGCAAGGCCGCCAATCTCGACTTTTCCTCCTGCGCCGTGGCCTCCGACGCCTTCTTCCCCTTCGCCGATGGTCTTGAGGCAGCAATCTCGGCCGGTGCCACGGCTGTCATCCAGCCCGGGGGCTCCATCCGCGATGCCGAGGTGATCGCCGCCGCCGATGCGGCCGGCATCACTATGGTCTTTACAAATATGCGGCATTTCCGACATTAACGGGCTATAAACCGAGTCATGCCCCAGAATTCATGCCAATGAACCTGCCTTTCCTTCCCGATTGGATGCCCGGCTGGGCCATACTGGCCCTGGCCGTACCCGTGCTGTTGTGGTGCCTCGCCTTCCTGCTCGTGCCCTTCAGCGTTATCGGGCTGAAAGCCCGGATTGAATCGCTCGAAGGGCAGGTCGAGGCAATGCATGAAGACGTGCGCCTGATGGCCATGCGTGCCACCGGCGCCCTGCCACCCGCCGCCCGCCACCTCGACCCATATGAGGATGTACCGCATTTCAACGCCCTGAAACGCAGTACGGCCGCAGCGGCCGAACCCGAACCGTCGCGCCGCGCCCCTATCCCCACGCCGCAGTCTACCGTCCAGCCCGTGCGCGAGCGTCTAACACCGCTGCCGCCCTCGGCCAGGCCACGCCGCGAACCCAGGCTCGACTAAACTGACCAGGCTCTTCGTCTCCGGGGCTGCCGGCTTTATCGGTGGTGCTATCGCCCGGCATGCGGCCGGTAGCACCACCGTATACGGTGGTGTGCGCCACAAATGCGCCCTCGGCCCGGACATCAAACCCATCATCACCGGCGACCTCGCGGAAACCCGCTTCGGCCTGCCGGAGGTGGATGTGGTGATCCACGCCGCCGGGCTTGGCCATAGGCGGGGCGTCGCCCGGCGGGACTGGCAGCGCCAGAACGTCGGCACCGCCGTCAACCTCGCCCGCGCCGCCAGGCTGGTGGGGGCCAAGCGCTTCGTCCTTATCTCCACGGCCTATGTACACGGCCGCGTGTACGAGGGCCTGGTTACCAACACTTCTGCTCCCGCTCCCACGGATGAATACGCCCAAAGCAAATTGGACGCCGAAGCCGCGGTGCAGGAGGAATTCGGCCCCGGGGTGAGCATCATCCGCCCGGTCGCCGTCATCGGCCCTGGCTGCCCCGGCAATATTCTGATCCTGCTCAAACTGCTGAAGCGCAACTTTCCGCTCCCCTTCGCCGGGCTGGACAACAAGCGCAGCTTTATCGCCGTGGACGACCTCGCCAGCCTCACTCTGGCCGTGACCCTGGCCAAGACCCCGCCCCCGGTACTGCTGGCCGCCCACCCCGATGCCATTTCCACCCCCGGCCTCATCCGCGCATTGGCCGAAGGCCTGGCGGTAACCCCCCGCCTGTTCCCTGTCCCCCACCCCCTTCTGGGCCTGGCCGCCAGCCTGCTCGGCCGCAATGGCATGTGGCAAAGCCTCTCCGGAAATTTTGATACAGACCCGCGCGCCGCCCTGGCTTTGGGCTGGAAACCCGCGCAAACCCTGGCGGAATCGCTACAAGCCACGGCGCGGTACTATAATACCACAACCAAAACCCCTTGACGTGGTGCTATGAAAACATCATAAGCCGCCGCACTGCGATATTTGGGTGAATACATGAAAACGACAATTTCGATCAAACCGGCGGATGTGAAGAAGGACTGGATCCTTATCGACGCCGAAGGCCTGATCCTCGGCCGCCTCGCCGCCGTTGTGGCAACACGCCTGCGTGGCAAGCACAAGCCGACCTTCACGCCGCATGTCGATTGTGGCGATAACATCGTCATCGTCAACGCCGAGAAGATCAAGCTGACCGGCAAGAAGCTGGAAGATTCGCTCTTCTACTACCACACCGGCTATGCCGGCGGTATCAAGAGCCGTTCTTTCAAGGACCGTCTGGAAGGCAAGAACCCGCAGTCAGTGGTCGAGAAGGCCATCGAACGCATGATCACCCGCGGGCCTTTGCAGCGCCAGCAGATGAAGAATTTGCACGTCTATGCCGGCCCGGAGCATCCGCACGCCGCACAGCAGCCGAAAAGCCTCGATGTCGGCGCGATGAACATCAAGAACCGGAGGGCTTAATCAATGTCCGATACGAATGCTTTTGCCGGTCTTAAAGACCTCGCCACCACCACCGACACGCCGGAAATCGCCGCACTGAAGCGTGAGCCGAAGCGCGACGCGCTGGGCCGCTCCTACGCCACCGGCCGCCGTAAAAACGCGATCGCCCGCGTCTGGGTCAAGCCCGGCAAAGGCGAGATCACGATCAACGGCCGCAAGGCGCCGGTGTATTTCGCCCGCCCCGTGCTGCGCATGCTGATCACCCAGCCCTTCCTGGTCGCTGACCGCTACAACCAGTTCGACGTGTTCTGCACCGTCAAAGGCGGCGGTCTCTCCGGCCAGGCCGGCGCAGTGCGCCACGGCATCTCCCGCGCGCTCACCAATTTCGAGCCCGACCTGCGCGGTATTTTGAAAGCCGCCGGCTTCCTCACGCGCGACTCCCGCATGGTCGAGCGTAAGAAATACGGCAAGCCGAAAGCCCGCCGTAGCTTCCAGTTCAGCAAGCGCTGAGTTTACGAAAGACCCGCTTACAAAGAACCCCGGTGCGAGCCGGGGTTTTTTATTGGGAGATTTGCGTTCCCGCACCCGTCATACCCGCAAATAGGGGGGGCATCCCCGCCTTCTCCCACCCGTCATGCTCGCGAAAGCGGGCATCCCCGCGTTCATGTGCTACAACCGGCCAACACCGGAGAAACCCCGCCATGAAACTAAGCGCCCGCAACCAGATCCAAGGCAAAATCGTAAAAGTAACCAAAGGCCAGACCACCGCGAACGTTCGCGTTGATATCGGCGGCGGTAACACCGTTACCTCCTCCATCACCAATGACGCCGTGGACGAACTGGCCCTGACCGTGGGCGACACAGTGACAGTGATCGTCAAAGCCTCGGACGTGATGATCGGCAAATAGCCAGCAAGGTCGCGGGCCACACCACACCGTCATGCACGCGTACGCGGGCATCCACGCCTTTCACGGCAACATCCTAACGCCCGATATACCGCTCAATCCGCGCCAGCGCCTCATCCGGCGTCAGTGTGGCCGTATCCACCACAAGCCGCTCCTCCGCCCAGGGCGCATAGTCCTGGCGCTGCACCGCGCCCCAACTCGGCACAACATGGCCAGGAATATCCGCCACCCGCGCCTCAACCCTACGCCGGTGCTCGGCAATATCCGAGCAAACCACCTCAATATTGTAAATTGGCGACTGGCTCATATCAGCCGCCGCCAGCCAGCCCGCACGGCTTGCGGCCACCGGATTGACGCAATCAGCCACAACAATCCGCCCGATCGAAAGATTATTTTCGGCCAAGGCCTGCGCCACGGCATATCCTGCGGGCCCTACATCAGCCGCCAGAACGTCGGCATTACGAATGGCCTGCTCAATGGCGTCGATGCGCAGATATACCGCGGAACAACGTGAGGCGAGAGCGCGTGAAAGGGTTGTTTTACCAACACCGGGCAAACCACTGAAGACGATCAACATCCCTTCACCCTCTCAAACTTTACTGCACAACGCCTCGAACTCCGCCACATGCTCATAATCCGGCATCAGCCGCACCAGCGTCGCATCGCGATACGTCGCCGGATGAAAATAAATTTCCGACCGCCCCGGCGGCAGCAGCGGCAGCAAGCGTTCAATCCGCTCACCGGTCATATGCCCCGACCATTTTATCCCGAATACCTGGTCCGGCATCTCCAGCCCGCGCGCCTGCCAGCGTAACAACCGCGTCCAGGCATAAAGCGCGTAATCACCAAACCCCACGCGCTCGCCTAATGCTTTCATAATCCAAGGCGGCTCCGCCGGCACCCGCAGCCGCTTCAGCCCGTACTTGCGGCCCACCTCAATCATCATCGAGGCAATCGTGGGATGCAACAGAAAATGCTTATGCGCATCGGCATGGTGCAGCTCCAGCCCTGTCGCGGCAAACGCCGCAAACTGCGCCTCGATCTCCGCCCGCAACTCCCGCCGCGCCACCGGTGAGAAAAAAAACTTCACCCCTAGTGCGGCCTGATCGGCAGCGAATTTTCCATCCGGCTCAGTGATATGCGGCAGTTTCGCATGCCCGGAGCAGGAAGCCCCATCCACCAGCACCAGATGCAGCCCGACGTTCAATTCCGGCAACGCTTTGGCCCGCGCCACGGCATCCGCCGCTGCCGGCCCCGCCACCATCAAGCTCGCTTGGCGCAGCCGCCCCAGCCGGCAAGCCTGCTCCACCGCTTCATTAACGGAGCTGGTCAGCCCAAAATCATCAGCGGAAAAAACCAGTTCGCGCATCTCAGGGCTTGCGCGCGATGATCACCTGACTCGTCGGCAGCAGGTCATCCAGTGCCTGCTTGATCCTGGCCCCATCCGGCTGGTCCAGCAGGAGCGCCCAGGTCTGCGCCCAATGATTAAGCAAGGGATGATCCGGCCGTTCCGCCGCAACACCGCAAGGCCAGAACAATGCCCACCATACCGACCAGTAAAACCCATGGCTGTGTCTGCTCACGATCACGAGCCCGGCATCCTCGACATATCGTGTCAGCTCGTCATGCTGAATGACGTGTATATGATTCGGTTTTTCGAAATAGATTGGCGGTGCCACGCGCTGCTGTATTCTTTCGGAGCCAGGATCAGGGCAGGCGATCAGATACAGCGCCCCCGCCTGCCCGATCCTGGCGAGTTCCGCCATCAGCCTCGCTGGATCGTCGACATGCTCGATCACCTCGGTGCAGACCACCCGGCTTGCGATATTGCTGGCAAGCGGCAGCGGGTCGCTATCCGTGGCATGGCTTTCAACCCCGGGGCAATTCGGCTCGGCGGCAACCCTTGCCGCGGCCTTGGCCACGTTATCCGGGTCGATATCCGCCAGGATCAGCCGGGCGCCGCGGCTGGCACAGAAGCGCGCATTGCCGCCGTCGCCGCAGCCGATATCGGCCACGACATCCCCCGGCCCGACTGGAAAATTGGTGAATAATTCGCCGGCTTCAGTGTTGAACCAGCCTCGCATCAAGGCATCCCGCAGCCCCACATCGAATGCAGGCACGGCTGGCGCCGCCGGCAGCGGCGCTAGCGTGGAAGGCTGGGGCGCGGAAGACTGGCATTTCCGATAAAATCTCGAAATGAAATTCACATTGATACCCGGATTTATCTGTTATCGGATGGTCTAAGGCACACCCCGGCGAAAGCTAGGTAAATCCCGCCGGGCAAGCAACTATCCGCTCAGCTGTCATTTCAGCTATCATTTCAGCTATCGTTCCGGGGCGCCCAGGGGATTCGTGCAAACGTAATCCCGTCCTCCTCCAGCGCCTCGGCCTCCTCATCGGTGCTCTCGCCGTAAATCCCGCGCGCGGTGGTCTCGCCATTATGGATGCGCCGTGCCTCCTCGGCGAAATCAGCTCCCACGTAGTCGCAATTCTTCTCCACCTCTTCGCGCAGTTTATGCAGCGCCACGCGCACGGAATCCGGGATCAGCCCGCCCGCCGCCGGCAGGCCGATGGCTCCCTCCGGCAGGCTTGCCGGCACCATCACGGGCGCCACCTCGGGCTCGCGGCCCTTGCGCGCGATCCCCGGTGTCATCAGCGCGCGCTCCACCTCGGTATTGCCGCAGGAGGGGCATGCCACATAGCCCGAGGCAGCCTGCACCTCGAACCCTTCGCTATTTTTGAACCACCCGTCGAACCCATGCCCGGCGGCGCAGCGGAGCTGGTAGTGGATCATTCTGCCAGCAGCGGGTCGAGCCGCCCTGCCCGGTCCAGCGCCATCAGCTCATCGCAGCCGCCAATGGGCGTGCCGTTGATGAAAATCTGCGGCACGGTGGTGCGCCCGCCGGAGCGCTCGATCGCCGCCTTGCGTTCCGGCGTGCCATGCGGCGCGTTAATCTCTTTGAACGCCACGCCCTTCTGGGTCAGCAGTGCGACCGCGCGGGCGCAATAAGGGCAGTAGGGTTGGGTGAAAATCTCAATCTCGGCCATGCCTGAGCAATTAGCTCAGGGATAAAACTATGCAAGAGCCAAACCCTCGAATCGCGGATCAGCCACGCGCGCCGCGGTGAGCACATCCACCCGCCTGGCGCCGGCCGCGAGCAGCACGCGGGCGCATTCATTGGCCGTGGTGCCGGAGGTCATCACGTCGTCGATCAGCAGCACGCGCTTATCCTGCACATTGGCGTCCGCCCGCACGTCGATGGCACCTTCAAGCTGGGCCCGGCGCGCGGCCAGGTCCAGCCCCTCCAAAGGGGCGGTTTCGCGGTGGCGTACCAGACTATCCAGCCCCAAAGGCCGCCCAGTGAGCCGCGCCAGCTGAATGGCCAGCAGTGCCGCCTGGTTGAACCGCCGCGCCCGCAGCTTGTTGGCATGCAAAGGTACCGGCACCAGCAGGTTCGCCGCCTGCAGCAGCATCTCGCCGGGCCGGCGCATCAGTTCGGCCAGACCATTTACGGCCTCGGTATGGTCGGCATATTTCAGGGGCAGAATCATGCGCCGCGCTGTCTCGTCATAGCGCAAAGCCGCACGCGCCTGGGTAAAGGCCGGTGCTTCCACCATGCAGGGCGGGCATTTCTGCATTTCCCCAGCGGCCTCGGCAAAAGGCAACGGCACGCCGCAACAGCGGCACAAAGGGGCCGAGACAAAATTAGCCGATTTGAAACAGGCCACACAGAATTGCCCCTCTTTCTCCACCGGCGTGTCGCAGGCGAGACAAGTGGGCGGCAGCACTGTATCCAAAAGCCATCGAAATAGGGGTTTCATGTGCGGATAATCTTCGACTTCGCGGCGATGGTGAAACACAGGGAGCGGGCGGCGCCGAGCCTGGATGGGCTGCTCCCCGTGCTGAACGATCTGGCCGAGCGCCTGCTCGACCGG
Organism: Acidocella sp.; assembly: GCA_026224875.1. Classification (GTDB taxonomy): domain Bacteria; phylum Pseudomonadota; class Alphaproteobacteria; order Acetobacterales; family Acetobacteraceae; genus Acidocella. Next base: position 46,704 of record JAMFRU010000140.1, on the reverse strand, counting down.
CTGGACGACACCAGCAGGCGTTTTGCCACAGCGCTGGATTTTGGCGGGCGCGGTGCGGTGGCACCAAGCCTGATGGCGCGCGGCATGGCGGTGACCTCGGCGGATTTTTCACCCCGCATGGCCGCCCGCGCCGGCGGCACGCCGCTCGTGCTGCAAAACCCCGCGGATTTCGGCCTGGAAGCAGCCGCGTACGACCTCATAATCGCCCCGATGGCCCTGCATTTTCTCGACGACCTGCCAGGCGCGTTGATCCAGTTGAAACGCGCGCTCAAACCAGGTGGACTGTTCCTCGCCTCAATGCCCGTGCTCGGCACATTGCAGGAATTGCGCGTGGCGCTGCTCGACGCCGAGGAATTATGCGCCGGCGGCGTCAGCCCACGTGTGTCGCCCTTCCCGGAGTTGCGCGATTGCGCCGGGCTGCTGCAACGGGCGGGCTTCGTGCTGCCGGTGGCGGATCTCGAAGAGCTGATTTTTTTATACGCCAACCCGCTGGCGCTGCTGCACGAGCTGCGCGCCGCCGGCGAGACCAATGCGCTGGCCGAGCGGAGCCGCAAACCCCCGCCCCGCGCGCTGTTCCCCGCGGCACTGTCGGCCCTGCCCCATGAGCAAACCCGCACCAAGGTGACATTGCGCATGGCGGTGATGACAGGCTGGGCAGCGGAGGACATCACAACAACCCCGCCTTCTTGAAACTGAGCCAGCTGCCGTTGCCGATGATGATATGGTCATGCAGCACCAGACCCAAAGCCTGCGCCGCCTGCTTGATCTCGCGGGTCATCTGAATATCATCATCGGAGGCCGACGGATCGCCGCTGGGGTGGTTGTGCACCAGAATAATCGCGGTCGCGTGCAGCTCCAGCGCCCGCTTTATCACCTCGCGCGGATACACTGGCGTATGGTTGACCGTGCCGCGCCCCTGCACGATGTCCGCCAGGAGCTTGTTGCGGTTATCGAGATACAGCACGCGGAACTGCTCGATTTTCTCGCGCGCCAACACCGATTGCAGGTATTCCATCAGCCGTTCCCAGTTGCTGAGAATAGGCCGGTACAGCACTTCCGCCTTGGCTAACCTCTGGGCCGCCGCCTGCACCAGTTTCAGCGCCGCTGCCCCAGCCTCGCCCAGCCCCTCAACGGAAAGCAGGTCTGACAGTGAGGCCGAAATCACATTGGCATAGGAGCCGAACCGCGCCAGCAGATCCCGCGCCACCGGCTTGGTATCGCGCCTGGGCAGCGCCAGAAACAGGATCATCTCGATCAGCTCATGCTCGGCCACCGCATCCGCCCCGCCGGCCAGGAAGCGCGACCGCAGCCGCGCGCGATGCCCCTCCACCCCAATGGCGGGTTTAACCGGCCTGATCTCCGGTGAGAGAGTCTCCAGCAAAGAGACATCGGCAAAACCTGTCGTTGAGTCCCTGCGCTTCATGGCAAGGGCAGGCTGCCATGGTTTTGCGTTTAAGAAAAGCTTAAGTTGAGTTAAAATCGGTAACAGCGCGCTCAGGGTGCAATTTTGTTTACGCCAGCGGCATTATGTCCATTCCAGCCCCGTAAGCATAAAACGGTTCAAAACCAACAATTTACTTATATTACCCCGAGTCGATACGAATTTATTTGCCACCAGACCGTGCTGGCTGGGCGGCATGGGGTGCCAGCCTCTCGGCACCTTACCCACGCCGCCCAGGCCATAGCATTGCGCGTCATTCCACCGTCAGCGCAACGCAAGCCCTACAGACACAAAATTTCAAGTCCCCAGCGTCATACCGCAGGTCCGCTCGGACGCATCAACGTCCATCAAAATCGCCCATCTGAAGCACGGTTTTCCCCAGCCTCATCGCCACAGGAGACAGCCCAACCGGCTGCAAAGCGACTCCAGAGCACGAACGCCGCCCTATACAGGCAACATCACCGCCGGAAATTCATTTCGCTCAAATCGTTCCCCAAATAAGCGCCCGAAGCGAGCAAATCATCGTTCTGTTCGCTGGGAGGTAGCTTTTCACTTCACCGCAAATAAGACAACCACTATAACATAATCCGCAACGTCACTTCTTCGTGAGTGTGCCCTTCGTTGTCATCCAAACCAGCGGCGGCTATGCGCCATGTTCGTCCGGCACCGCCAGCTTGTTGCCGGAAAGCACCAGATACACCGCCGGCACCACGAACAGCGTGAACAGCGTGCCGATCGACAGGCCCCCGGCAATCACCATGCCCATGGCAAACCGTGCCGCCGCCCCCGCACCCGATGCAATGATCAGCGGCACTACGCCCAGCACCATCGCCGCCGTGGTCATGAGGATCGGCCGCAGACGAATGAAGGCGGCATGCTCGATCGCTTCGCGCTTGCCCATGCCGGCCAGCCGCGCCTCATTGGCCACCTCGGTCATGAGAATCCCGTGCTTGGAGATCAGCCCCATCAGCGTCACCAGCCCGACCTCGGTATAGATATTGAGCGAGAGCCCGCCGAAACCGAGATAGATGAAGATCAGCGCACCCGCGATCGACATCGGCACCGAGACGAGAATGATCAGCGGATCACGGAACGAGTTGAACAGCGCCGAAAGGGCAAGGAAAATAATGATCAGCGCGAAAATAAAGGTGAAGATAAACCCGCTGCTGGTCTGCACATATTGCCGGATCGGTCCGCCGTAATCGATATGATCGCTGGGGAGCAATATCGTCTTGGCCGCATCGGTAAGTGCCGCCAAGGCGGTTGCCTGGCTCACCCCTGGCGACGGCACGCCCTGGATGGTGGCCGAATTCTGCTGCTGGAAATGGTTGATCGATTCCGGAATGACACTGGTGTTGATCGTGGCAATGGAGGAGAGCGGCACGTTGATGCCGCCCGCGGACAGCACGTAATAATTGTTCAAATCCGCAACATTCAACCGCGCGACCCGCTCCACCTGCGGAATGACCTTATACGAGCGCCCATCCAGGCTGAAGTAATTGACATAGCCGCCACCCAGCGCCTGGGCCAAAGCAGCACCCACCGAGCTCATGCTCAGCCCCAGCGAGGCCGCCTTGTCGCGGTCGATCACGATATTTGCCTGCGGCTGGTCGATCTTCAAATCGCTCTGCAGGAAAATGAACTTGCCGCTCTTTAAACCCGCGGCCAGCAGCGCCTGCGCGACGGGATAAATCTGCGCGACATTATCGGTGGATTTGATCACGAATTCCACGGGCAACCCCTGGGCCCCCGGCAGTGGCGGCGGCTGCGCAAACACCACCTGCTGTCCGGCAATCTGTTGATTGGCCTCATTCTGCCACAAGGTCTGGTAATATTGCGCATTATGCTTGCGCTGGCTCCAAGGTTTCAGCACCTCGCCGGTCAAATTCAGCCCTGGTACGCTGATGTGGAAGGTCAACGCCAGCTCAGGCGTCTTCAACAGCATCGCACTCAGCTCGCGGTCCCACATCGCGGTCTGGGTGAAAGTCGCATCAGGTGCGGAGGTGGAGAAGGCGAAGGCCACGCCCTGATCTTCATTCGGCGCCAGCTCCTTCGAAGCCCCCGTGGCCAGAAACAAAATACTGGTCAGCACGATGGCGGCAAACACCAATGTCACCGGCACGCTGTTGAGGCTGCCGCGCAGCAGATAACTGTACAGCCGGTGTACCTCATCCATTCGCGCATCGATGAAACTCACCAGCCGCGCCTCGATATCGGAGCCCTTGCGGTCTATGGGCTTGAGGAAGCGCGAGGACAGCATCGGCGTCAGCGTGAGTGCGATGATCGCCGAAACGGTGACAGCCCCCGCCAGCGTAAACGCGAACTCTGTAAACAAAGCCCCGGTCAAGCCCGACTGAAACCCAATCGGCACATAGACCGCGATCAGCACCGCCGTCATGGCGATGATCGGCCCGCCCAGTTCCGCCGCCGCCATGCGCGCCGCCACCAGCGGGCTCTCGCCTAAATCCAGATGCCGGTTTACGTTCTCCACCACGATGATGGCGTCATCCACGACGAGCCCGATGGCCAGCACCAAAGCCAGCAGCGTGAGCAGATTAATCGAGAACCCGAACGCCGCCATAATGGCGAACGCGCCAACCAGCGAGAGCGGTATGGCAATAACCGGTATAAGTACCGAGCGCGGCGAGCCGAGAAAGGCAAACACCACGAAGGTAACGATGACCAGCGCCTCGGCCAGCGCGATAAGTACCTCCTCGATCGAGGCATTCACGAATTGCGTCGCATCGAAGCCGATCTCGGTCTTCATGCCATGCGGCACATTGGCCTGAATATCAGGATAGATCGCGCGCACGCCATGCACCACGGAGAGCAGATTGGCTTCCGGCGCCACATCGATGCCAACGAACACCGTGGCCTGGTTGGAGAAGGTGATATCCTGATCGTAAGTATCGGAGCCAAGCTCGACCGTTGCCACATCGCGCAACCGGATGATCGCCCCATTCTGCTCCTTGACGATGAGATTGCCGAATTCCGTTGCCGAATGCAGCCCGGTATTGGCGGTCAGCGTCACCTGCGTCATCTCGCCCTTGGTGTTGCCGAGTGCCGCGATGAAATCATTGGCCGCCAGCGCATTCCACACATCGGTCGGCGTCAGCCCATAGGAGGCGAGCTTTTCAGGCTTCAGCCACACGCGCATGGCATAATTCTGCGCCCCGATAACGTCGGCCAGCTGCACGCCCGGCACCGCCTGCAACTGCGGCTGCACCACGCGCTGGACATAATCCGTCAGCTGATTGCCGGAGAGTTCGGTGCTGTTGAACGATATATACATCGCCGCCAGCGTCTGGCCGACCTGCAAGGTGAGCACAGGCTGCTGCGTGCCCGTGGGCAGCTGGCTCAGCACGGAATTCACCTTGGCACTGATCTCGGTGAGTGCCGCATCCGCATTATAGTTGAGCGCCAGGTTGATGGTGATGGTCGAGACACTCGTCTGGCTCGTCGAGGTCATGTAATCGATGCCGTTGACCTGGGCGACCGCCTGCTCCATCGGCGTCGTCACGAACCCGGCTACCGTATCCGGCGAGGCGCCGGGGTAGGTTGTAGTGATCGTGATGGTCGCACTCTGCGTCTCGGGATATTGCTGAACCGGCAGCGACATAACAGCGCGTAAGCCCAGCACAAGCACCAGAATGCTAACCGCGATGGACAGCACCGGCCGGGCAATGAAAAGATCGGTAAAGCGCTTCATTGCGGCTTACTCATTAGGCGGCGTGGGGTTGGCGGTATTGGGCGGCAGCAGGCTGTTGTTCACGGCAACAATGGCGCCATTGCGTAGCTTCACCTGGCCGGCCACCACCACCTGGTCTCCAGCCTTGATGCCGGAAAGCACCGCCACCTGATTGCCGCGCGTATCGCCGAGGGTCACGAACACCTCATTGGCAATGAGGTCTGCCTTGCCATTCGCATCCTTGCCTTGGCTGAGCACGTAAACCGTATCGCCATAGGAATTATAGGTGATCGCCGTCTGCGGCAGCGTCACAAAACTCTGCGGCGCGCCGGTATTCACCGCGACATTGGCGAACATGCCCGGGCGCAGCAGCAGCTTGCTGTTATCGATCTGCGCGCGCACCTGGATGCTGCGCGTCGCCTGATCCACATTGGAATCCAGCGCCGTGACCGTGCCGGTGAAAGGCACGTTCGGATACGCATCCACGCTCACACTTACGGTCTGCCCCGGCACCACCGTGGCCACCGCCTGCTGCGGCAAATGGAAATCGACATAGACCGGATTGAGCTGCTGCAGCGAGGCAATCTCGGTGCCCGCGGCCAGAAACTGGCCAAGATCCACCTGGCGAATACCGATGCGCCCCGCGAACGGCGCGCGGATCTGCGTCTCGGCGATCAACGCCTGCTGTGCCGCCACCTGTGCCTGGGCCGCGGCCAATTGCGCGCGGTCGCTATCGAGCTGCGCCTGGGAGATGGCATCTGCCGCCAGTTGCTTGGTATCGCGCGCCGCGGTAATGGCCGCCAATGCCGCTTGCGCCTGCAACTGCGCCAGCACGGCGGGGTTGTTGTTTTCCCGCAATGTCAGCAGCAATTGGCCCTTCTGCACATCCTGGCCGGATTCAAAATGAATGGTGTCAACAATACCCGGCACCTCGGCCGAGAGCGAGGCGCCGTTCACCGCCGTAACGCTGCCAACCGACTGCAGGCTCGGCTGCCAGCCGGTGTCCTCGGCCTGCATCGTCGCCACATACTGCACCTGGTTGGCGAAGCCGGCCAGAAACTTCGCGATCATGATCGATTTGAACGTGCCGAAGCCGAACACCAGCCCGAACAGCACGAAGACGGAAATCAGCATGATCACCATGCGCTTGGTCATGTTCTGCCTGCTCATTTCGCCCTGTTCCTCGACCTTGGCCTCATGGAATCACACCACAGCATTTTGCGGCGACGTCCGTACGGTGCCACCAGCCGCCGCCGAGTGCCACATAAAGTGCCGCGGTATCGCTCAACCGTGCCGCGCGCGCCTTAACCTCGGCAATGGCGGCGGTCTGGTAGGTGGTCTGCGCCGTGAGCACCGTTACCAGCGGTTCGCCGCCCAATTTATACTGCGCCTGCGTTACCGCCAGGCTCTGTTGCGCGGCATCGCGCGCCGCCGCCGCCTCGGCCAACGCATCGGCATCATATTGCAGCGCCACCAGCGCATCCTGAACATTCTGGAACGCCGTGATCACAATATGCTGGTACTGCGCCCCGGAACCCTGCAGTGCGGCAATCGCCCCCTTGCGGTTGGCCAACAGCTGGCCGCCTTCGAAAATCGGCTGGGTCAGCCCGGCCACGACGTTCCACAGCAGGTCCTGCGGCGTGAACAGCGAGCCCGGCGTCAGCCCCGAATGCCCGATCTCGGCGGAGAGCGTCACCTGCGGCAGCAACTGCGCATCCGCGACACCCACATTGGTTGCCGCCACATGCAATTGCGCCGCCGCGGCACGAATATCCGGCCGTTGCGCCACGATGGCCGAGGGCAGGCTCACCGGCACGTCCGGCGGCAGGGTCAGCTCATCGAGCGTGATAACCGGTGCGGCCGCATTGCCGGGGAACGCCCCTTCATAGGCCACCAACGCATCCTGCTGCTGCGCCAAAGCAGCTTCCAACGGCGGCAAAGTCGCCTGCGACTGCGCCAATTGCGCCTGCTGCTGCAATACCTGCGCGCCAGACGCGCCACCAAGACCCTGTTGCGCCTGGAGAATCGTCAGCATCTGCTGCTCGGCGCCAATCGTCTGGTTGGTGGCATCAATCTGCCCCTGCAGCGAGGCTGCCTGGATCGAGGCAGTCACGATATTCCCGGTCAGCGACAGATACGCCGCCTCAAGCTCATCGCGCTGGTATTCGGTCTGCGCCTGCAACCCCTCGACATCGCGCCGTGCCTCACCCCAGAGGTCCAGCGCGTAGGACACGGATAGCGAGGCATTATACAAAGTATACGGCGGGATCGAGGAGGCACCGGCGCCGCCGAAACTCGCCAAAGTAGCGGAGGACGGCTGCTGGCGCTGATACCCGAGCGAGCCGGAGACGGTCGGCAGCAACACCCCGCCGGCCGCGCGGAGAGATTCCTCGGCCTGCACCAGGCTGGCCTGGGCCGCGGTCAGGCTCGGGTTATTGGCCAGGGCATTCGTGATAACAGCGTTCAGCTCCGGGCTCTGGTAGAGCGTCCACCAATCCCCCGCGATATCCCCGCCCTGTGTCAATGTCTGCGGCGCAGCGCCTTTTTGCTGAGCAGCCGTGAGCTTGGCAGGCGGCGCGGGCGGCACATGATAATTCGGCCCGACCTCGCAGCCTTGCAGCGCAATGATCAGCCCCAGGCCCACAACTATCCGGAAACCCATTGGTTTCATGGTTTCCAGCTACCGGGCTTTATCACGAGCGTCAAGCGCAACGGCGTTAACCGCGCTGCGCAAATGAAAACTTGCGGGTTTCCATTTTATGCAGGATAGTGCTTACATGTCAGGATACGCCAAACCGGGACGCAAGACCGAACAGGCCGCGCGCCTGGCCGCATTGGTAAGCGCGGCCGAAACCGTCTTCCTGCAAAAAGGCTATCACGCGGCCACAATGAACGATGTCGCCAAAGCCGCCGGAATCTCGAAAAAAACCATCTACGAGCTGGTCGATTCGAAAGTTGAATTGTTTTTCAACATCCTCGCCGACCACCACGAAAAAATCAGTTTTCCGCTCCCGCAGCCAGGCTGGAGCGTGGCCGACATGCTCACCGCCAACCTGCTATCGCTCGGGCGCTTTCTGCTGGAGCCGGCACAGATCGCCCTCATCCGCCTTATCATGGCGGAATACACGCATAGCCCGGATTTTGGCCGGGCGTTCATGCGTTCGCGCCTGGTTAAGGCCAAGGCCAAGCTCGAAGACGCGCTAGCCAGCGTCGCCCGCGAGCAAGGCGTGCCGGCCGCCCAGGCCAAGGAGGGCAGTGCAATGCTGTTCGGCATGGCGCTCGGCGAATTCCACATCGGCACGCTGGTCGGCTTCCGCCCTCCGCCCACGCGCGCCGCACTTGAAGCCCGCGTACGCCGCGCCGTGGAGATTTTTCTCGCTGGCGCCTGTGCCCCGGAAATCTGCGGGGAGGAGCCTAGCCCCCCGTCAGCGACATGTGGCGCGCCACCGCCGGGCGCGTGATATCAAAATCATGCCCCTTCGGCTTGCGCCCGATGGCGGCCACAATCGCCTTCTCCAGCCCCGCATCATCCGCGCTGGCACGTAAGGGGGCGCGCAAATCCGCCGCATCCTCCTGGCCCAGGCACATGTACAAAGTCCCGGTGCAGGTCAGCCGCACGCGGTTGCAATCATCGCAAAAATGGTTCGAGAGCGGGGTAATGAACCCGACCCTGCCGCCGGTCTCCGCCACATCCCAATAGCGCGCCGGCCCGCCGGTGGCATGGCGGCTCGGTGTCAGTGTCCACTCAGCGCCCAACCGCCGGCGCACCCCATCCAGCGGCAAATGCGTCTCCGCCCGATGCACAACTTCGCCCATCGGCATGGTCTCGATCAGGCAAAGGTCAAATTTTTGGGCCCCGCACCAGGCGAGCATCGAGGAGATTTCATCCTCATTGACCCCCTTCAGGGCCACCATATTGATTTTTACGGAGAGCCCCGCCGCCTTGGCCGCCTCGATCCCCTCCAGCACCTGAGGCAACCGCCCCCAGCGGGTAATCTCGGCAAATTTCTCCGCATTCAGCGTATCCAGGCTGATATTGATCCGCCGCACCCCCGCCGCCTTCAGCCCCGCCGCCTGGGCGGCCAGCTGCGAGCCGTTGGTGGTCAGCGTCAGCTCTTCTAGCCCCTGCCCTAGCCGCGCCCCGAGCTTCTCGACCAGCCCCATCACGCCTTTGCGCACCAGCGGCTCGCCACCCGTCAGCCGCAGCTTCTTCACCCCCAGCCGGATAAACGCCGCGCAAACCCGCTCCAGCTCTTCGAGACTCAACAGCTCCGCCTTGGGCAGAAAACTCATATCCTCGGCCATGCAGTACACACAGCGAAAATCGCAGCGGTCCGTCACGGACACACGCAGATAATCTATGCTCCGGCCAAAAGGATCGATCATACCCCTAATTTCGGACCGATGCCGCCCGGATGCAAGCCGCGTCTTGCGTCCCCCTCCCGGAGCACCCAGCCTCGCCGCAAAAACGGGAGCGGCGGCAATGTGTATCAAGCAATGAGCATCAAAATGAATCTCTTCAAACTCGTGCTCGGTGACGTCGCCCGCGCCGAGCGTTTTTACACCGCCATGGGGCTGAAAGTGGTGTCCCGGAATCTCGGCGGCGAGCATAAAGTCCGCGCCGCGGTTGTGGCTGATCACGAAGGCCACACCATCGAACTCGTCGGCCCGATGCTTTAATCGGCCTCCGCCGGCTCCAGCGACACCACCGAAATATCCACCAGCACTTTCCCGGCATGCTCGAACATCACCGTCACCCGGTTACCGATGGCGCTCTGCACCTGCCCCAACCCCCAATCCGGCTGGCGCGGGTGGCGCACATAATCGCCGGGGGCGAATTCAGACCGCTCCAATACAAGCCTCGACATTTGCCCGCATATGCGCCGGCACGGATGCCGTAGCCGAGGCCGGCGGCGTGCTTGCCAGCGCGATGGAGCGGGCCAGCAGCTGCATCGCGCCCTCTCCGCCGCCATAAACAGCGTCGCCAATGATAGGGTGCCCCAGCAACGCCGCATGGGCGCGGATTTGGTGTGTACGGCCAGTCTTCGGGTGAAACTCCACCAGCGCGATATCGCCAGACATGCCGAGAACCCGCCATTCCGTAACGGCCGTCTGCCCGGCGGGGTCCGGCGCCATTTTCCAGGCGCGGCCTTGCGTATGCTTGGCCAAATTCGCGTCGATCACGCCGGAAGCCTCGCCCGGCACGCCGCGCACCACCGCCCAGTAGGTTTTCTCAACCTCGCCCGCCGCGAACAACGCCTGCGCCTGGAGCAAAAAATCCTTCTTCAGCGCAATCACCAGGCAACCGGATGTATCCTGGTCCAGCCGATGCGCCAGCCACGGCCCCTGCCGCCCTTTCCGCCAGCGCTGGAAAAACGACTCCACACTCGGGCCCCCGGCGCGCCCAGGATGCACCGGCAACCCGGCTGGCTTGTCGATGATCAGAAACGCCCGATCCCGCACCAATACTTCGGGGGTTATAACCCCCGCTTTAGCCTCGGACATGCGCCGGCACAGTAAGCCCCAAACGCACGGGAATATCCCATTCCTCCTGCGCGCGGCGATATTCCTTGAATCCCGCCCCAATATAATTGGGCAGCGCGCGCGGATGATCGGCCGAACAGGTGTTCACCGTCATCCCCGCCAGCCCAACAGCACCGTGAAACACGGAATCTACAGCGCTATCCAGCAGCACCCGCCCCAGCCCACGCCCGATATAGCCATCGCGCAGGCCAAAATAATTGAGGTTCACAGCCGGCCAGTGCCCGGCATCGGTCTCGAAAAACCCGGCGACCTCGCCCTTAACCCGCAGCAGATGCGTCGCCACCACCGGGCTCGCCAAATGCCGCGCCAGCATGTCGTCAGGCATCATCCGGCGCAGCCACCACAGCCAGGGTCCGCCAATTTCATTGTACAAAGCCCGGTAGGCGCCCACATCCAGCCGCTCGCGTGTGATGGTCACGCCGGGCGGCAGTACGGCGGGGGGGCGCGCCGGCGGGCGTGTCATGCGCAGAAACACCACGGTCACATTGGCCCGTTCGGTTTTCTCGCCATCCGCCGGACGTGCGTAATCCAACATATTGCCCATCGGCTGGCCCCGCTTATCTCAGTCTAATCGTCCAGGAAGCTGCGCAGTTTGCGGCTGCGGCTCGGGTGCTTCAGCTTGCGCAGCGCCTTCGCCTCGATCTGCCGGATACGCTCGCGCGTAACGTTAAACTGCTGCCCGACCTCTTCCAGCGTATGGTCGGTATTCATGCCAATGCCGAAGCGCATGCGCAGCACACGTTCCTCACGCGGGGTAAGGGAGGAAAGCACGCGCGTTGCCGCCTCGCGCAAGTTCGCCTGTACGGCGGCATCGAGCGGGATAATCGCACCCTTGTCCTCGATGAAATCGCCGAGATGGCTGTCTTCCTCGTCGCCGATCGGGGTTTCCAGCGAAATCGGCTCTTTGGCGATCTTGAGGACTTTGCGCACCTTCTCCAGCGGCATGCCCAGCTTCTCAGCCAGCTCCTCAGGGGTCGGCTCGCGGCCAATCTCGTGCAGCATCTGGCGCGAGGTCCGCACCAGCTTGTTGATCGTCTCGATCATATGCACCGGAATACGAATTGTCCGCGCCTGATCGGCGATGGAGCGCGTAATCGCCTGACGGATCCACCAGGTCGCATAGGTGCTGAACTTATAACCACGGCGATATTCGAACTTATCCACCGCCTTCATCAAACCGATATTGCCTTCCTGGATGAGATCCAGGAACTGCAGCCCGCGATTGGTGTATTTCTTGGCAATCGAGATCACGAGACGCAGATTGGCCTCGATCATCTCCTTCTTCGCACGGGTGGAATCACGCTCGCCGCGCGAGACGGTCATATAAACCCGGCGGAACTCCTCAATCGGCAGACCGCCCTCGGCGGCCACCTTGCCGATCTGCGCGCGCAGCTCCAGCACTTGCGGTTCGTGCTTCTTGGCAAAATCTTTCCAGCCCTTGCCCGGCAGCTCGCCGACATGCTGCACCCAGCCCGGATCCATCTCGCGGCCGCGGTAATGCTGCAAAAACTCGTCGCGCGTTACCTTACAGCTTTCAGCCAGGCGCAGCATTTGCCCCTCAAGCCCGTTCAGCCGCTGGTTCAGCACTTTAAGCTGGGCGACCAGCTCCTCGATGCGGTTGTTATGCAGCCGCACCTGCTCGACGCGGGCCACCAGCTCGTCACGCAGTTTCTCATACGCCTTCTCGGAGCGCGAATTGATGTCGCCGCCGGAGGTGAGATTATCGATGCGCTTGGTCTGGAGCTTGGCCAGTTTGTCGTAGAGCTTCTCGATTTCCTCGAAATGCTGGAAAATTTCGGGCTTGAGCTTCTCTTCGAGTGCGGAGAGCGACATGCCCGCACCCTCGCCCTCGTCCTCGTCGTCGTTCTCTTCGGGGGGCACAAACCCGGCGGCCGCAGCCTCCTCAATATCGTTCCCGGCCTGCATGGCCTCCAGATCGATGACATCGCGCAGCAGCACGCGGCCGTTATTCAGCGCCTCGTGCCAGGCGATGATGGCGCGGAAGGTAAGCGGGCTTTCGCAAAGCCCGCGGATCATCATGTCCCGCCCGGCCTCGATGCGCTTGGCAATCGCGATCTCGCCTTCGCGCGAGAGCAATTCGACCGTCCCCATCTCGCGCAGATACATGCGCACCGGGTCGTCGGTACGGGAAACGGAGGATTCGGAAATATTTCCGGCCTGCGCCTCTTCCTCGTCCGCCTCTTCCTTAGGTGCCGCAGCGGTTTCGGTATCCTCGCTCTCCTCGGATTCCACCACCTGGATGCCCATCTCGGAGAGCATCGCCATGATGTCTTCGATCTGTTCGGAGGAATTCTGCTCAGCCGGCAGGACCGCGTTCAGCTCATCAAACGTGATGTAGCCGCGCTCTTTGCCCTTTGCGATCAGACGCTTAACAGCCGCCGACTGGGTATCCAGCACATTGGCTTCGGCCTCGGCTTCGGGGGCGGCGGTCTCAGGGGCGGCGGCTTGCTTGGTAGCCATAGTGGGCAGTACTCCGGAACAGACAGCGTCTATATTTTACAATTCGTTAGATAGGCAACAAGCTTACCGGAATCGAGTCGGGATGCGCACCCCAGACCCGCGCCGGTGCTCGGAAATTTAGGCGTCAGCCCCGCCGGCTTCCCCGGCCTCGGCCTCGCGCAGCAGGTTGGTATAGCGTTTCAACCGCTCCTGCGCCTCTTCGTCATCCATGCGGGCGGCGTAGTCACGCAGCGCCTCGTCATGCTGGGCGCGCAAAATGCGGATGATGTCACTCATATGATTATACCAATTCCACCAATTTCGGATCGCATCGACTGGGCTTTCCAGGGGGTCAAAAATGCGTCCTTCACCGTCGCTGCTCGTAAGTGCTGCTTCCAGAGCCTGCACCTCACCGCCCAGACCAAGTGCCTGCAGATGGGCGAGCAGGTTTTCCCTGTCAAGTATTTTCGCTCCGGAGGCAAAATCATGCAGCGCCTCGCGCAGCCGGGACTCCTGCTCGGGGAGAGAAATATGGGAAAAAGCTTCGTCCAGGTCGTGGATGAGCTGCGGGTGCCAGAAGAACGTGGCCAGCATATGCCGGGCGCGGCTGAGGTCAGCCTTAGCCGCATCCGGCGCCATGCGCGGAGGAATAGGCCATTGGCGGGGTTGCGGACCAAACCCTTTCTTAAAATCAGGTCTTTTGAACTCCGGCTTTTTACCCCAACTCGGATGATAATCAGCCTTGAAGCGATCCCATAATGCCGTCCAATATTCTGTCGCCAAACCTTTACTAGGAATTTTATCAGCAAACTCCCTTAGACGCAGCCTTAGGGCCTCAATTTCTTCAGGAGTCGTGAAGCGCCGCGTCCCCGCCAGCATTGGATAGAGTGCGCCGGAAAGCGGCTCGGCGCGCTTTAGCGCCGTCTCAAAGGCTTTAATACCGCCTTTGCGTATAAGACTGTCGGGGTCGTCTCCGCCAGTCAAAGTTAAGATTTTCAATGTTTTATCGGCTGCCAATTGGCTTAACGCCAGCTCGGTGGTTTTAAGCGCCGCGCGCTGCCCGGCGGCATCGCCGTCAAAGCAGATCACCGGTTCGGGCGTCAGCCGCCAGATTTCTTCCAGATGCTCTTCCGTCAGCGCCGTGCCGAGCGGCGCCACGGCACCCGCGAACCCCGCCTGGGACAGCGCGATAACATCCATATAGCCTTCAACCACAATGATTTTCGCGGCTTTGCGCGCGGCATTGCGGGCCTGGTCCAGATTATAAAGCGAGCGGCGTTTGGAAAACACAGCCGTCTCCGGCCCATTCACATATTTGGGCTGGCCATCGCCCATAATCCGCCCGCCGAAGGAAATCGCCGCGCCGCGCCGGTCGCGGATGGGAAACATGACGCGGGAGAAAAACATATCCACCACGCCGTGGTCGCCCTGTTTCATCAACCCGGCCTCCAGCAGCTGCTCCGGCTTTATATCTTTGCTCCGTAGCGCCCCTGCCAATTGCCCCCGCCCCTCGCCGGACCAGCCCAGGCCAAACCGCCTGATCGTCTCATCCGTCAGCCCTCTCCCGCGCAGATATTCCAGCGCCGGCTTGCCCTGCGGCTCGAACAGCCATTTGGCATAAACCGCGGCGGCCGCCTCCAGCACTTCGGCAATCCCAGCCTGGCGTGCCGCCGCCTCGGCTGCCTGCGGCGTCGGCTTGGGCACTTCTATGCCTGCTTGGGTGGCCAAATCCTCCACCGCCTCCATGAAGGACGCACCGGTGGATTTCATGACAAAGCTGATCACATCGCCATGCTCGCCGCAGCCGAAGCAGTGGAAATGGTCGTCATATACATAGAACGAAGGCGTCTTCTCGCCGTGAAACGGGCAGCAGCCCTTCCGCTCCCGGCCCGAGCGCGCGAGTTTTACCGTGCGCCCGATCACGGTTGCGATCGGGCTGCGAACCCTCAGCTCATCAAGAAAATTGGCCGGGAGGGCCATTTAGCCGGCCAGAGCGGCTTTAACCGCGGCCGAGGTGATGCCCATATCCAGCGCCGCGCCATGCTTGGCCTTTAGCGCGCCCACAATTTTGCCCATGTCCTTGGCCGAGGTGGCACCGGTGGAGGCAATCGCCTCGGCAATCGCGGCTGTCAGCGCATCGCCTTCCAAGGTTTGCGGCAGAAACTCCGTAATAACAGCTATTTCCGTCTCTTCCTTCACCGCCAGCTCCTCGCGCCCGCCCTGGCGGTACATGGTCACCGAATCCCGGCGCGATTTGATCATCGAGCGCAGCATCGCCATGATCTCGTCGTCCGGAATGGCGTCGATGCCTTTGGGACGGGCGGCAATATCGGTATCCTTCAACTTGGCCTGGATCATCCGCAGGGTCGAAACCCGCTCCGCCTCGCGCGCCAGCATGGCTTTTTTAACGGCGGCGGTCAGATCTTCTCGTAGGCTCATAATTGGCTCCTTGGTGGCATGGCGCAGCATAGGCCGGAAAAAATTTCCGGCCCACACCGATTAGAGTTGAGGCCGGAAAAAAAATCCAGTATCCAGTCTACCATGCAAACGCACATCGAAGAAATATTGCGCCGCCTCGGTGGTGCCGACGCCGCCGCGACCCTCACCGGGGTCTCGCCCGAAGCCGTGCGCAAATGGCGCAGCGCCAACGCCATCCCACCCCGCCACTGGTCCGCGATCATGGCCGCCACGGGCCTCACCATGGCCGAATTTTCCGCCGCCCCCGCCGATAGCGAGGTGCCACCCGGTGCTACCGCCGCCCTGGTGCTGGCCGATGGCTCGATCTTCTGGGGCCGTGGTTTTGGCGCCTTCGGGGTCAGCGCGCCCTCCGAGCTGTGCTTCAACACTGGCCTCACCGGCTACCAGGAGACCCTTACCGACCCCTCCTATGCCGGGCAGATCATCACCTTCACCTTCCCGCATATCGGCAACACCGGCACCAATGCCGAGGATATGGAAGCCGCCCAGATTTTCGCCCGCGGCCTGGTGGTGAAGGAGGATTTCTCCGCGCCCTCCAACTACCGCTCCACCGCCGACCTCGGCGAATGGCTGCGCCGCATGGGCATCCCCGGCATTTCCGGTGTGGACACTCGCGCCCTCACCCTGCGTATCCGCGACCTCGGCGCCCCGAGTGCCGTGCTGGCCTACCCCGAGGACGGCAAGTTTGACCTCGCGGCGCTGGCAGCCATCGCCGCCGGCTGGGCCGGGCTCGAAGGGCTCGATCTGGCGAAAGAGGTCTCCTGCACCCAATCCTACCAATGGGAGGGCGGCACCTGGGGCTGGGAAAACGGTTTCGCCGCCCCGGAAGGCGGTAAACGCGTGGTGGCAATCGACTACGGCGCCAAGCGCAACATCCTGCGCTCGCTGGCCAGCGCCGGCTGCCAGGTAACGGTGGTGCCCGCAACGGCCACCGCCGAGCAGATTCTGGCCCACGCACCAGATGGCGTGTTCCTCTCCAACGGCCCCGGTGACCCGGCAGCTACGGCCGAATACGCCGTGCCTGCCATCCAGGGCGTGATAGAAGCCGGCGTGCCAATCTTCGGCATCTGCCTCGGCCACCAACTGCTGGCCACGGCGCTGGGCGGCAGCACGTACAAAATGGAACGCGGCCACCGCGGCGCCAACCAGCCGGTGAAGGACCTGACCACGGGCAAGGTGGAAATCACCTCGCAAAACCATGGTTTCTGCGTAGACGAGAAGAGCCTGCCTGATGGGGTGGAGGTGACACATGTGTCGCTGTTCGATGGCTCGAATGAGGGTATCGCATGCAAAGCCAAGCGCGTGTTCTCGGTGCAGTACCATCCGGAGGCCAGCCCGGGTCCGAGTGACAGCACATATCTATTCAGCCGCTTCGTAGAGATGATGGGCTGATGCTTTCGTCATTGCGAGCGTAGCGTGGCAATCCATCTTTCGTGCCGCGACCGGCAAAGATGGATTGCCACGCTACGCTCGCAATGACGACGTAAACTAACGGGGGTCTGGGGTCTCAGGCCCCAGCGGGTGTGGGCAGAGCCCACTACTTAACTAGGATTTTTACCACATGCCCAAACGCACTGACATTAAGAGCATCATGATCATCGGCGCTGGCCCGATTGTCATTGGCCAGGCCTGCGAGTTTGACTATTCGGGCGCTCAGGCGTGCAAGGCGTTGCGTGAAGAGGGCTACCGGGTCATTCTGGTCAATTCCAACCCTGCCACCATCATGACCGACCCGTCGCTGGCGGATGCAACCTACATCGAGCCGATCACGCCGGAGATGGTGGAAAAAATCATCATCAAGGAGCGGCCAGATGCGCTGCTCCCCACCATGGGCGGGCAAACCGCGCTCAACACCGCCATGTCCCTCGCCAAATCCGGCGCGCTGGAGCGGCTTGGCGTCGAGCTGATCGGTGCGAAGGCCGATGTGATCGACCGCGCGGAAGACCGTTTGAAATTCCGCGATGCGATGGCTGAAATCGGCATCATGGGCCCCAAATCCGCCATTGCGCATAACCGCGAAGAAGCGGCGGCGGCACTGGCACTCGTCGGCCTGCCCGCCGTTATCCGCCCTTCCTTCACCCTCGGCGGCACCGGCGGCGGCATCGCCTACAACCGCGAGGAATTCTTCGAGATTTGTGCCTCCGGCATCGACGCCTCGCCCACTGACGAAGTACTGGTCGAAGAATCCGTGCTCGGCTGGAAAGAGTATGAATTCGAAGTTGTGCGCGATTCCGCTGACAACTGCATCATCGTCTGCTCCATCGAGAACATCGACCCGATGGGCGTACACACCGGCGATTCAGTCACCGTCGCCCCTGCCCTGACGCTGACGGACAAAGAATTCCAGATCATGCGCGATGCCTCCATCGCCTGTCTGCGCCGCATCGGGGTGGATACCGGCGGCTCCAACGTGCAGTTTGGCATCAACCCGGAAGATGGCCGCCTGGTCGTCATCGAGATGAACCCGCGGGTCTCACGCTCATCGGCGCTGGCCTCCAAAGCCACCGGCTTTCCCATCGCCAAAATCGCCGCCAAGCTTGCGGTCGGCTATACGCTGGATGAGTTGCAAAACGACATCACCCAGGGCACACCGGCATCTTTCGAACCGGTGATCGACTACGTCGTGATAAAAATCCCGCGTTTCACCTTCGAAAAATTCCCCGGCACGCCAGCGCTTCTCTCCACCTCAATGAAATCCGTCGGCGAGGCGATGGCCATCGGCCGCAATTTTGCCGAAGCCCTGCAAAAAGGTTTGCGCTCGCTGGAAACCGGTCTCTCCGGCCTGGATGAAATCCCCGCCCCCGGCGACGGCACGCCCGATGCGTTCAAAGCCGCTCTCTC
Organism: Acidocella sp.; assembly: GCA_026224875.1. GTDB lineage: Bacteria > Pseudomonadota > Alphaproteobacteria > Acetobacterales > Acetobacteraceae > Acidocella. Next base: position 28,252 of record JAMFRU010000140.1, on the reverse strand, counting down.
CACCCCAAGCCCGGACCGTTTGCTGATGGCAGCGCAAGCTTTGCGCGCCGGTCTGTCGGTTGAGGAAATCCACGCCGCCTGTAAATTCGACCCCTGGTACCTGCGCCAGATGCAGATCATCATCGACGCCGAAAACGAGGTTAAAAAGAACGGCTTGCCGCGCGATGCGTTTTCGCTCCGCCGCCTGAAATCCTTGGGCTTTGCCGACAAGCGCCTGGCCGAACTCGTGGGCCAGAAGGAAGCTGCTGTCACCGCCGCGCGCCTAAAACTCGGCGTCACCCCGGTATACAAACGCATCGACACCTGCGCCGGCGAATTCTCATCCGCCACCTCCTATATGTACGGCACGTATGAGGGCAGCTACGGTACCCCGCTGTGCGAAGCCAACGTTTCCGATAAACAGAAAATCGTCATTCTCGGCGGCGGTCCCAACCGCATCGGCCAGGGCATCGAGTTTGATTATTGCTGCGTCCATGCCGCCTATGCTTTGCGCGATGCCGGCTATGAGACCATCATGGTCAATTGCAATCCCGAAACGGTATCGACTGATTACGACACCTCCGACCGCCTGTATTTCGAACCGCTGTTCGCTGAGGACGTAATCTCGCTCCTGCGCAAAGAGCAGGAAAAAGGCACGCTGCTCGGCTGCATCGTACAATATGGCGGCCAAACCCCGCTCAAACTATCCCAGGCGCTGGAGGCCGCCGGCATCCCCATCCTCGGCACCACGGCGGACGCCATCGACATCGCCGAAGACCGCGAGCGTTTCGCCGAACTGCTGAAAAAACTGGGGTTACGCCAGCCGGAAAACGGCATCGCCCGCTCCCCCGAGCAGGCTGAAACCATTGCCGACCGCATCGGCTTCCCCATCATCATCCGCCCTTCCTACGTGCTCGGCGGGCGGGCGATGGAAATTGTGTATGACCGTAACGGCATGGCCCGCTACATGCGCGAAGTGGTGCGCCCCTCGGCCGAAAACCCGGTGCTGATCGACCGCTACCTCAACGAAGCCTCCGAGGTGGACGTGGACTGCATCTGCGATGGCGAGACCGTGTATGTCGCGGGTGTGATGGAGCATATCGAGGAAGCCGGCATTCATTCCGGCGATAGTGCCTGCTCCATCCCGCCGTATTCCCTCTCCCCCGCTATCGTCGCGGAGCTACGGGCGGAAACTGTGGCCATGGCGAAGGCGCTCGGCGTGGTCGGGCTGATGAATGTGCAATACGCCATCCAGAACGATCTGATCTATGTGCTGGAGGTCAACCCGCGCGCCTCGCGTACCGTGCCGTTCGTCGCCAAGGCCACCGGCGTTGCGGTCGCTAAAATCGGCGCCCGTGTCATGGCCGGGGAAAAGCTCGCCAGCTTCAACCTCGACGACTCGCTCAACCAGCGGCACGTTGCGGTAAAAGAGGCGGTGTTTCCCTTCGCCCGCTTCCCCAATGTGGACACGCTGCTGGGGCCCGAGATGAAATCCACCGGCGAGGTCATGGGGCTGGATACCAATTTTGCCCGCGCCTTTGCCAAAGCCCAGCTCGGCGCCGGCGTGGTGCTGCCGCTCAAGGGCACGGTGTTCCTGTCGGTAAAAGAGAGCGACAAATCCGCCATCGTCGCCATCGCCCGCCGCCTGGCCGAACTTGGCTTCTCGATCCTGGCCACCTCCGGCACCGCCAAATGCATCTCCGATGCGGGAATTCCCGTAAAACGCGTGAACAAAGTGCTGGAAGGCCGCCCGCATTGCGTGGACGCCATCCGCAACGGCGAAATCCAGCTGATCGTGAACACCGCGCATGGCGCGCAATCCGTACACGACAGTTTCGACATCCGCCGCACGGCCCTCACCCGCGGTGTGCCGAACTTCACCACCATCGCCGCCGCACGGGCCACCGCGCATGCCATTGCAGCCCTTACCGCAGGCACTCTTGAAGTTGCGCCGCTTCAGTCGTACTTTCCCCATTCTTTTTGAACGGCCCCCCGCGCTCAGCGGGCGGGCAGCCTTGTTTTAACCCCAACCCCACCCGAGGGCCTGGCGCCCTTGAGGAGAAAAAGTGCAGAAATTCCCCATGACCGGCCCCGGTCTCTTGGCCCTAGAAGAAGAATTGCGTCACCTGAAGGCGAAAGAGCGTCCGGCCATCATCCGGGCTATCGCTGAAGCCCGCGCGCATGGCGATCTCTCGGAAAATGCCGAATACCATGCCGCGCGCGAACGCCAGTCCTTTACCGAAGGCCGCATTGCCGAGCTGGAGGAGATCACCTCCGCCGCGGAAGTCATTGATCCCACTTCGCTTTCCGGCGATACGGTGATGTTCGGCGCCACCATCCGCCTGATCGACGAAGATACGGAGACCGAGGTCACCTATCAGATCGTCGGCATGTACGAGGCCGATATCAAGCGCTCGCGCCTGTCCATTACCTCGCCTTTGGCCAAGGCGCTGATTTCCAAGCGCGTTGGCGACACCGTGGCCGTACCCGCCCCGGGTGGCGACCGCTCTTACGAAATCCTCAACATCGCTTACGTCTAAGCCGATGATCGATTTCAAGGATGTGCAGGCGGCGGCGGCACGCATCAAAGGTGCCGTGCTGCGCTCGCCGTTTCTGTACGCCGATGGCATCTCGCGCCTCACCGGCGCGGAAGTCTATATCAAATACGACCATCTGCAGGCCACCGGCGCCTTCAAGGAACGCGGGGCGGCCAACCGCATCGCGCTGTTAACGCCTGATGAACGAGCACGCGGCGTGGTGGCGATGTCCGCCGGCAACCATGCCCAGGCCGTGGCCCGCCATGCCCAGCTTGCCGGCATTGCCGCCACCATCGTGATGCCGAAGCACACGCCCTCCACCAAGGTGACCCGCACCGAGAGCTGGGGCGCCAAAGTGGTCCTGCACGGCGAGACGCTGGCCGAAGCCGCGGCCGAAGCCCGCCGGCTGGAAAAGGAAGAAGGGCTGTTCTTCATCCACCCCTATGATGACCCCGCCGTGATGGCCGGCCAGGGCACCATGGCGCTGGAAATGTTCGAAGACGTGCCGGATCTGGACGCGCTGATCGTCGCCACCGGCGGCGGCGGGCTCATTTCCGGCAGCGCCATCGTGGCACGCGCCATGCGCCCGGAATGCAAGGTCTACGGCGCCGAGGTGGAAAACTACTCAGCCTTCGCCCAGGCTTTGGCCGGAGAAGAAATCAGCGTCGGCGGCCCCACCATCGCCGAAGGCATCGCCGTGCGCGACATCGGCCAGAACCCGCTCGCCGTGCTCAAAGCCCTCAACATCCCGGTGCTGGTGGTCTCCGAACACGCGGTGGAAAGTGCCATCTCGGTGCTGGTGGAGAGTGCCAAACAGGTCGCCGAAGGTGCTGGTGCCGCCGGCCTGGCCGCCCTCCTCAGCTTCCCCGAATTGTTCAAGGGCAAAAAGATCGGCATCTCCATCTGCGGCGCCAATATCGACCTGCGCATCCTCTCCAACACCCTCATGCGCAACCTGCTGCGCGACGGCCGCCTGCTGCGCGTGGTGCTGGAAATGCCCGACCGCCCCGGCATGCTGGCCGAAGTCGCCACCCGCATCGGCAAGCTCGGCGGCAACATCCTGGAGGTCGCCCACCACCGCCTATTCTCCAGCCCCTCCGTGCAGGACGCCCAGCTGGAAGTCATGATCGAAGCCCGCGACGCCGCCCACGGCGCCGCCATCGAGGCATCCCTCGCCGAAGTGTTCGTGCTGCGGCGGATTTAAGGGTAAAAGGCGAGGGCTCCGCCCCTCGACCCCGCAGGGGCCTGAGGCCCCTGACCCCCATTACCTAAGAATTGAAGAGGGGCCTGCCTCCGTGCTGTACAAACAGCTTGGTAGTAGGCCCCTCTTCAATTCTTAGGTAGCGGGATCCAAGGGCCTGTGGTCCTTAGCGGGTCGTCACGCCGGAGGCGTGCTTCGCACGACGGCAGAGCCCTGGCCTTTTACCCCTTAAACGGCTTCGGCGCGCGGGCACCACCTTGGCGGTCGAGCATCCAGCCAGGGTATTCGGGGGGCAGGGCGCTGAGGGTGTTCAGGTGGGCCGTTTCGCCGTCGGAGAGGGTTAGTTCTGTCGCAGCCAGGTTATCGTCGAGCTGGGAAATGGTTTTGGCGCCGATGATGACGCTCATCACGTGGGGTTTGGCGAGCAACCAGGCCAGGGCCACGCGCGCTACCGATACGCCGCCGTGGGTACGGCCGATTTCGCGCATTGCTTCGACGAGCGGCCAGGCGCGTTCCAGGTTGACTGGCGGGAAGTCGAATTTCGTCCGCCTGGCGTCATCATCCTTGGCGGCACCCGGGCCGAATTTGCCCGAGAGCAGCCCGCCGGCCAGCGGCGACCACACCATGAGGCCGAGTTTTTCCTCATCGATCAGCGGCACTAATTCCCGTTCCAGGTCACGCCCGGCGATGGAGTAATAGGCCTGCAGCGTGTCGAAGCGGGTGTAGCCCTTGGCTTCGGCAATGCCGAGCGCCTTGGCGATTTTCCATGCCGCCCAGTTGGATATGCCGATGTAGCGCACCAGCCCCTGGCGCACGAGATCGTCCAAAGCGCGCAAAGTCTCCTCGATCGGCGTTACCGGGTCGTTGGCGTGGATCTGGTACAGGTCGATATAATCCGTCTGCAACCGCTCCAGGCTGCGTTTTACGCCATCCATAATATGCCCGCGCGAGGCGCCGCGGTCATTCGGTCCCGGTCCCATCTCGCTGTAGACCTTGGTGGCGATCACCACATCCTTGCGGTCAACACCCAGGTTTTTCAGCGCCTGGCCGGTCAGTTTTTCGGAGGCGCCGAAGGAGTACACATCCGCCGTGTCGATGAAATTCACCCCCGCGGCGATGGCGCGGCCGATAATGCCGTCCACTTCCTTTTGCGGTAGCTGCCCGATGGCCGTCCACATGCCGGCCTCGGGATTGTCCCCGAATGTCATGGTGCCAAGGCAGATTTCGGACACATACAGGCCTGTGCGGCCGAGTTGTTTGTATTTCATTACCACGTCTCCATTTTTCCGGGGATGCGGCCAATATGGTGCGCTTACGCTGCGCTGCAATGGCGCGGCACCTGCCCGGCTTTCTGCGCCGTTGACTTGGAGCGGCCTCTCCCCCACCAGGGGGCCGAAATGAGTTACGCCGTAAAAGAGATTTTTTACACGCTGCAAGGCGAGGGCCGCCAGGCCGGGCGCCCGGCGGTGTTCTGCCGTTTTACCGGCTGCAATCTATGGTCTGGCCGCGAGGAAGACCGCGCCGAGGCTGTGTGCCAGTTTTGCGACACGGATTTTGTCGGCATGGACGGTATTGGCGGCGGGCGATTTGCCACGGTCGAAGCGCTGGCCCAGGCCGTCGCCGCGCATTGGCCGGAAGGACGCGGCCAGCGCCTGGTAGTGCTCACCGGCGGCGAGCCTTTGTTACAAGTGGATGAAACCCTGATCACCGCGTTGCACGGGCAGGATTTTGAAATCGCCATCGAGACCAATGGCACCATCGCGCCGCCGCCGGGCATCGACTGGCTCTGCGTTAGCCCCAAAGCTGGCGCTGTTTTGGTGGTGAACGGCGGGGACGAGCTAAAACTCGTCTTCCCCCAGTCCGGCGCCGAGCCCGCTCTGTTCGAAGCCCTCGCCTTCGATAATTTTTTACTCCAGCCCATGGATGGACCATCCCGCGACGCCAACACGCGCGCAGCCGTGGCCTATTGCATGCAAAACCCGCTCTGGCGCCTCAGCCTGCAAACCCATAAAATTCTCGGAATTTCCTGATGTTCGAATTAGCCAAGCAATTCAGCTTTGAGGCCGCGCACACGCTGCGCCGCAATGTGGATGCCGCCTCCAGCCGGCGCATCCATGGCCATTCCTACAAGGCCGAGGTGACCGTGCAAGGCGAGCGCGACGAGCACGGCATGGTGCTCGACCTCACCCATTTCGCCCGCGCGGTTGAAGCGGCGCGCGAAGGGCTCGACCATCATTTTCTCGACGAAGTGGAGGGGCTTGGCCCCGCGACGATTGAAAACCTCTCAGCATGGATCTGGCGTATCGTCGAACCCACCTGTCCGGGCCTGACCCGCGTTGCCGTATGGCGCGAGTCATCCGGCGACCGCTGCACGTATTTTGGTCCTGGAGAGGGCGCATGAATAACGCTTTGGTGTTGTTCTCCGGCGGCCAGGATTCCACCACCTGCCTGGCCTGGGCCCTGTCCCGCTTCGATCATGTCGAGACCATCGGTTTCGATTACGGCCAGCGCCACCGCATTGAGCTGGACGTGCGCCCTACCGTGCTAGCCGGCCTACGTAAAATCGCAGATTGGGGCAGCAAACTCGGGGATGATCACATGATCGACCTCGCCGTGCTCGGTCAGATCAGCCAGACCGCTCTGACGCAGAATGTCGCCATCGCGATGCAGGATAACGGCCTGCCCAATACGTTTGTGCCCGGCCGCAACTTGATCTTCATGAATTTCTCCGCCGCCGTGGCTTACCGGCGCGGGATTAAAAACATCATCACCGGCGTATGCGAAACCGATTTTTCCGGCTACCCGGACTGCCGTGACGACACGATGAAAGCCGTGCAGATCGCCCTGAACCTCGGCACGGAATCCCGTTTCGTCATTCACACCCCGCTGATGTGGATCGACAAAGCCCAAACCTGGGAACTTGCCGAAGAGCTGGGCCAAACCGCGCTGGTGGATCTCATCCGCGAAGACACCCACACCTGCTACAACGGCGACCGCACGCATAGCCACGACTGGGGTTTTGGTTGCGGCACATGCCCGGCTTGTGAGCTGCGGGCGCAGGGGTACGCGCGTTTTATAGCAGACTAACCAGCCGTCATTGCGAGCGTAGCGTGGCAATCCATCTTTCATGACGCGGCGAGAAAGATGGATTGCCACGCTGCGCTCGCAATGACGCTTGGTGGTGAAGCTACTTATTCCCGCGCCCCAATTCCGTAACAACCCCATGCAGCGTATTCAGCTCCTGGCGTGTCACCTCGCCGCGCTGGAAGAAATGCCGCAAATTGCGCACCATGCCCGGCCGCTTCTGCTCGTTGCGCAAAAACCCACTGTCATCGCAGGCGCGGATAAGATGCTCCATGAAATTATCCAGCTCACCCTTGGTCGCCGGCATGGTCTCATTCACCTGCAGCTCGCGCGCCGGCTGCTCGGGTGAGCGTGCCAGCCACCATTCATAGCCGAAAACCATCACCGCCTGCGCCAAATTCAACGACATGAAATCCGGGTTTAGATCGTAGCGGATTAAACTATCGGCGCAGGCAATATCCTCATTATCCAGCCCGGTCCGCTCCGGCCCAAACAGCACGCCTGTGCTCATCCCCCGCTGCCCGATGGCCACAACTTCCGCCGCACCGCCCCGCGCGGTAAGCACCGGCTTGATGATATGGCGCGGCCGCGGACAGGTCGCGAACACACGGTGCAGATCGGCCACCGCAGCCGCCACGGTCTCAAACACCTGCGCCTCATCAAGTATCCGATGCGCCCCCGAACCGGTAATCCAGGCGCGCGGCAGTGGCCAGCCATCGCGCGGTGCGACAATGCGCAGATGAAACAACCCGCCATTGCCCATGGCTCGCGCCACGGCACCAATATTCTCGGCCAGCTGCGGCCGCACCAGCACCACCACCGGCGATGGCTCAATGGGGCTCAGTTCCGCGCCGCCATCCCGCCCGGTCATATTGTTAACCTCGCCATCCGGCTCATGCTTTACGAATTTCGTAGGCACCGCCCGGCTTGTCCTCGATGATGACGCCATGCTCTTTCAGCAGAACATCGCGGATCCTGTCGGACTCAGCAAAATCCTTGGCAATTCGCGCCAACACGCGCTGCGCAATCAGCCCCTCGATCGCGCCCTGGTCAATCCCCCCCCGGAACCACTCTTCCGGCGTCATATTGAACAGCCCCAGCAATTTGCCGGCGGTTTTAAGGGCGGCTGCCCCGGCGGCGTTACCGGCTAACGCGAGATCAGCATATTTATGCAGCGCCGCAATGGCCGCCGGCGTATTCAAATCATCGAGCAGCGCATCGAACACCAGCATCACCGCCACCTCGCGGTCGGCGCCGGGGTGCTGCTGGATAGCGCGGTAAAACCGGTCCAGCTCCGCCCGCGCCTCCTTTATCCCGGCCTCGGAAAAATCCAACGTCGAACGGTAATGCGAGCGCATCAGCAAAAACCGGATAGCTTCGCCCGGCGCCTTATCCAGCACCTCATTCAGCGTGAAGAAATTACCCAGCGACTTGCTCATCTTCTCGCCATTCACCAGCAACATGCGGTTATGAACCCACACATTGGCGAAATTCGAGCCCGGAAAAGCACAGCAGCTTTGCGCGATCTCGTTCTCATGATGTGGGAAGATCAGATCATCACCGCCGCCATGGATGTCGAAATTCTCACCGAGATGCTTCCAGCTCATCGCCGAGCACTCGATATGCCAGCCCGGGCGCCCGCGCCCCCAAGGGCTATCCCACCCCGGTAAATCGGGGCTGGAGGGCTTCCACAGCACAAAATCCCCGGCATCGCGCTTATAGGCCGCCACATCCACCCGGGCACCTGCAATCAGCTCATCGGTCGAGCGGCCGGAGAATTTGCCATAAGCCGGGTCCGAGGCAACCGAAAACAGCACATGCCCCTCGGCCTCATAGGCATGCCCGTTGGCGATCAACCGCTCGATGATCTCGATGATCTCGGGCAGATGTTCTGTCGCGCGCGGCTCGATATCGGGGGGGAGGGTATAAAGTGCACCCATATCCTCATGGTACCAACGCACCGGCCCCTCGGTCACTTCCTCGATGGTCACGCCCCGTGCCGCCGCCCGCTCGTTGATCCTGTCGTCAATATCCGTGATATTCCGCACATAGGTCACGCGCGGGTACAGCCGGCGCAGCAGCCGGATCAAAATATCGAAAATAACCACATTCCGCGCATTACCCAGATGCGCCCGGTCATACACCGTCGGGCCGCATAAATACGCGCGAACATTCTCCGCATCGAGCGGTACGAACAATTCTTTGGCGCGGGTACGGGTGTTGTAGAGCATAAGCTGGGTCATGGTCGCTCTTTTGGCCGGTTTGCCGTCCAAATCAAGCCATGTTGATTTTTTTGGCCCCAGCCCCCCACATAGAACCATGCAAAAGATTCTTGACGCAGTGGACGCCCAGCTTGAAACCGGCCTGGAACGGCTGTTTGCCTTCCTGCGCATTCCCAGCATCAGCGCCCAGCCGGCCCACAAGCCGGACTGCCTGGCCGCCGCCGCCTGGATCCGCGATGAGCTGACGGCCTTGGGCTTTGCCGCCCGCCTGTCCGAGACCTCCGGCCTGCCCGGTGTCATCGCCACCAACCACGAGGCCGGGCCAAACACCCCCCACGTGCTGTTCTACGGCCATTACGACGTCCAGCCCGCCGACCCGCGCAGCCTGTGGCATTCCGACCCGTTCGACCCTCAACTGGTGGACGGCCCCAGGGGCAAGAAAATCGTGGCCCGCGGTGCGGTGGACGATAAAGGCCAGGTCATCAGCTTCCTAGAAGCCTGCCGCGCGCATATCGCCGTGAGCGGAAAACTCCCCGTGCGCCTGACCATGCTGCTGGAAGGCGAGGAGGAGAACGGCAGCCCCTCGCTGGAAGAGCTTCTCAAGCAGGAGCACGACACGCTGGCCGCGGCCGATTTCGTCTATGTCGCGGACACCAACATGTGGGACGCGGCCACTCCGGCCATCACCGCTTCCCTGCGCGGGTTGGCGGCCATGGAGGTGCGCATTCACGGGCCCAAACGCGACCTGCATTCCGGCTTTTTCGGCGGGCTGGCGCTCAACCCCATCCAGGTGCTGGTCAACATCCTGGGCCAACTCAAGGATGACACCGGGCGGATCACCATTCCCGGGTTTTACGATGGCATCACCCCGGTTTCGCCAGAACAGGAAGCCGCCTGGGGCGAGCTCGGCTTCGATACTGCCGGTTTCCTCGGCGGAGTCGGCCTCACCACCCCGGCCGGCGAGGCGGATCAAATCCCGCTGGCGCAAATCTGGGCGCGGCCAACCGCCGAGATCAACGGTATCTATGGCGGCTACCAGGGCGAGGGCAGCAAAACCGTAATCCCCGCACATGCCACCGCCAAACTCACTTTTAGGCTCGTCGCGGGCCAGGACCCGGCCGGAATCCAGACAAACTTCGAAGCGTTCGTTACCAGCCGCCTGCCCCCTGACGCAAAGGCGGCGTTTATCCCCGGTGCCGCCGCCCCCGGCTATGGTCTCAACCCGCAAGCCTCGTTTTTGCGCACCGCACAGGCTGCGCTGGCGGCTGAATTTGGCAAACCCGCCGCACTCATCGGCTGCGGCGCCTCCATCCCGGTGGTGGAAGCATTTAAGACCCATCTGGGGCTGGATACGCTGCTGGCCGGCTTCGGGCTGGACGATGACTGCGTCCACTCCCCCAACGAGAAATTCGACCTCGCCTGTTTCCACCGCGGCACCAGGGCGCATGCCCGGCTGCTGGCGGCGCTAGCCGCCGAAAGTTAGAGCCGCGCTGGCAAACAGGGCCTAGAGCGGCTTGACCATGCGCACCATCTCGGCCCGAAACCCGCCGCGCCGGTAGAAATTTAACGCCCGGCCGTTATCGGCGAACACATCCAGGCTCAACAACCGGAAGCCTTTTTCGCGCGCCCAGCCTTCGGCTTGCGCCATAAGCTGGCGCGCAACCCCCAAGCCTTCCGCCTTTTCCTCAACGGCGAGGAGCGAGACATAGCCGCAAGGCTCCTCCGTCACACCGTCCCGATCGGGATGGGCATGGATATAGCCCAAAGGCACATTTTCGGTGGAAACGGCGACCAAGGTCAGCGATCCTTCCGGTACATTGCCGAAGGTCTCCGCCATGTAGCGGTGCTGAAACGCCTCCATCGCAGCCAGATCATGCCAGGGCGGCTGATGGACGCCCGCCAGACGCGGTGCCAGGCTGAATAAAAACGCCGCGTCAGCCTGAGATGCGGGACGGATCGTGAAGCTGGCGCTAGGCGGCGCGACGGGGCCAGATGATAAGCTCATTCTTCACTTATGCCCCAGCCTTCACTTATGCCCCAGCCCCGCCACGTGATCGAGCACAAACAACCCACGAACACGCCACACCAAGCATCCAGGCCACGGCCTTTCAACTATACCGTATCGCATCAACCAAAATTTCCACCGCCGCACCCGCCACCAGCGCCACATCAAACCGTATTTCCGGCCGCGCCCAATCCTCATGCGTGGCCAGCGCCAGGCTCGCCGCTTCCAACAGCCGCATCTGCTGGCACGCCGAAACAGAATAAGCCGCATCCGCCAAACAGGCCCGCGCCTTCACCTCGACAAACACCAGCCGCTCATCATCCGCGACCACCAGGTCGATTTCCCCCGCGCCAGTCCGCAGCCGCCGCGCCAGCACGGTAAACCCCTGCGCCTCCAGCCGCCGCGCCACCTCATCCTCGGCACCGCGCCCCAGCAGTTCCGCCGCCCTGCGTTTTGCCGGCGCGCGAATTTTTACAACGGCCGGCGCCGGGCAGTTTTCAATCCGTGTCATGTCAGTTCGCATCATCATTCCCTTAATCTCCCAGAAATTAGTTAATACTTTCCTAACTACTTTCCGGTCGACCTCCACGTCCCCCGCTGCTGATCCGCAAACTCCTCGGCCATGGCCAGGCCCAAAGCCAGCAGCACCGGCCCCAGAAACACCCCCAGTGCGCCAAAGGTAATCGCCCCGCCCAGTACGCCGATCAGCGTCACCGCATAGGGCAGTGCCGCACCACGCGCGATCAGCCAGGGGCGCAATATCGAATCCGCCCCGCCGACCACAACAAAACAGTAAATCAGCAGCAGCAGCGCAAAAACCGGATGCCCCATCGCCAGCATGTACAGGCACAGAGGCACGTAAATCACCATCGCCCCGGCCGGCACAATGGACACCAGCCCCGCCAACACCGCCAGCAGCAGCGGCTGCGGCGCCCGCAAAACCTCGAACCCCACAGCGTAAAGAATCCCCTGGAACGCCGCCGTGCCGAGAATCCCGAACACCACGCCGCGCACCGTCGCCGCCACCACGCCGAACAGCTCATCCAGCCGCCCCGGGTTGATCATGCGTGCCAGCACCAGCCGGGCCCGCGCCACGATCGTCTCGCCCGACAAAAAGAACAGGAAGGCAAACAGCAGTGCCACCACGGTGTCGATCAGCCCATGCGTTGCCCGCAGCAACAGCCGTAAGCCGGAATGCGCCACCGAGCCCAGTACCGGCTGCATTGAGCTCGCCATGCCGCCCAGATCATCGGCCGAGTTGTTCCAGAAATCGCTGATCAGCCCGCCTACCAGCGGGATTTTCAACACGAACGCCGGCGCCGGCGGCAGGCCGTTCTGCAGCACGCTGGTCACCCAGCCTCGGCTCTCCCTGGCCTCCTTGGCCGCCATCAGCGCCACATGCACCAGCGGCACCAGCACAAGTGCAGACACCACCAGCGTGATGACAAAGGCCGCCACGGTCGGCCGTACATAGCGGCGGAAGCGGGCGTAAACCGGCCAGAGGCAGTAAACCAATATCGCCGCCCAGATCATGGCTGGCAAAAACGGCAGTAAAATCAGGAGGCAGCCGAAGCCCAGCGCCACGGCCAACGCCAGCAGAATGATCCGGTCAGGTTTCATGGTGCTAGTGATGCCGAGCTTGCCCCCAAGCCGCAAGGCCGCCTCCGGCCGGTAGAGCGTAATCACCCCGCCTCTGACTGCTCACCACCTTCCTTATTTTTCAACATTTCCGCCATGCGGGAATATCTGTAGATACGTTTCTTGTTTTATGAGATAGTATCACACAATCTGGGACAGTTATGTCCACCTATTATCACTCTAGTAACTATCCTCACAAACTATCCTCGGAATAAGGGGCAAAAATGCGCTTTAATGAAATTGGCCAGCAATTGCGCGCCTACCGGATGGAATCCGGGCTCAAAGCCGAGGAAATTTCCGCCCGGCTCGGTGTGTCCCGCGCCGCCCTCTACCGCTACGAAAAAGGCGAGGTGATCAAGCTCGACACGGTTAACCGCCTGGCCGAGCTGCTAAAAATCTCGCCCCTCACGTTGCTTGGCATCGGCGTCGAATATTACGCCAAGCCGGTCGGCTATGCTGAGCGCCTGCGCCAGATCGAGGAAACCTCAGACCAGATCCTTCAGGTGTTCGGCCCGGTCTGCTACCTCATCACCTCCGACCAGTACGATGCGATGCTCGCCCAGATGTTCGAGGAACACGCCGAGTCGCAGGGTCTCGACCGCATGACCGCCCGCGCCGCCGCCGAGCAGCTGATGAGCGTGATGATCTCGCGCAAACGCATGTACGCCTCGCGCAAACCCTCCATCATCGGCATTCTCACCATCGGCTCCATCCAGAAACTGCTCGCTGAAGGCATTGCACCTTCCGCCAATGTCAGCCCGCAACTGCGCCAGGCTGCCCGCGACGTGGCGGCGCGTGAGATCGAGCTGGTGGCCAGCCTGATGGAAAGCGAACCGATCGGCCTGCAGCTCGGCCTCATGGCGTATGGCGAGCCCAATGGTCCGTTCACTTTGCTGCGCTCGCGTGAGCGCGCCACTTTGGCCATCAACCCCTTTCCCAGTGACGCTCCTCCCAGCCAGCAATCCGGTGTTGCGATGATCACCAGCGCCGAGGACGCGGTGGCGGCGCATCAGCGCGTCTCCGAGCTCAGCTGGCGCGAGGCGGTTAAAGGTGCCGCGGCCGCTGAGCGTGTGCGCGCCCTCGTTGCCGCCGCGCGCGGGTGACCCCGCTCGTCACGGCTGGGGCTCTTCTTGGTAGGGGTGCCTCCGGCACCGGTCTTGGTAGGGGCGCCTCCGGCACCGGGCTTAACGCCCCCGGAGCAAAACTGCTGGATGCCACCTATTACCTCCCCAACGAGGACAAGAACGCCGCCGCGCTCTTCGCCGAGTCGCATATCCCCGGCGCCCGCTTCTTCGACCTCGACAAAGTGGCGGACACCGCCTCGCCTTTGCCACATATGCTGCCCAGCGGGCCGGAATTCGCCGCCGCCATGCAAGGACTCGGCATTTCCTCCACCGATCATGTCGTGGTCTACGACCAGCGCGGCATGTTCTCCGCCCCGCGGCTGTGGTGGATGCTGCGCGTGTTCGGGCATGACAATGTACAGGTGCTGGACGGCGGCCTGCCCGCCTGGATCGCCGCCGGCGGTTCTCTGGAAAGCGGCACACCTGCCTCGAGCCCTGGGAAATTCACGGCAAACCTCCGGCCCAAAATGGTCCGCTCGCTCGACGACATGCAGAACAACCTCAAATCCCGCCACGCGTTGATGCTCGACGCCCGCGGCGCCGCACGTTTTTACGCCCAGGTGCCCGAACCCCGCCCCGGCATGCGCGGCGGCCACATCCCGGGCTCTGTCTCTCTCCCTTATACGGAGCTGCTGGCGGACGGGCATTTTCTCCCGCCCGAACAATTACGCGAAAAATTCATCGCAAACGGCGTGGATGGATCCGACCCGCTCATCGCCTCCTGCGGCTCCGGCGTCACCGCCGCCGTGCTGGCCCTCGGCCTGGTGCTGGCGGGTCTGCCTGAGGCCGCTATTTATGATGGCTCCTGGGCGGAATGGGGGTCGCGGGAAGACACGCCTGTCGCAATCTGAAAAAGCAGCCGCTTTTTTGTAAAAAAGCGGCGCAAAAAACTTTTTCTATTCAAAGTATTAGGTAGAAGAGCCGATGGCCAAAAAGATCGAAACCGCGCTGGTCCATGCCGGGCGCAAACCCACCAAAGCCTACGGCTTCGTCAACCCACCACTGGTACGCGGCTCCACCGTGCTGCACGCCAGCAACGCCGCCAAGGACACCACCGGCCAACGCAGGCTGGAGCCGGTGGAAATCTACGGCCTGTACGGCACGGAAACGCATTTCGCCCTGGAAGCCGCCATTGCCGAAATCGAGGGCGGCAGCCACGCCCAGGTCACCGGCTCCGGCCTCTCCGCCATCACTATGCCGCTGCTCGCCTACCTTAAAACCGGCGAGCATCTGCTGGTCCCCGATTCCGTTTACGGCCCCACCCGCAGTTTTTGCGACGGGCTGCTCCGCCGCTACGGCATCACCACCACCTATTACGACCCGATGGCCACGCCGGAAGCACTGCGCCCGCTGTTCCAGCCCAACACCCGCGTGCTCTTCACCGAAAGCCCCGGCAGCCACACGTTCGAGGTCCAGGACATCCCCGCCCTCTCCGCTCTGGCGCATGAGCTTGGCGCCAAAGTGTTCCTCGACAACACCTGGGGCATCCACCATTTCCAGCCCTTCACCAGAGGTGTGGATGTCTCCATCCACGCCCTGACAAAATACCCCGGCGGCCATTCCGACATCATTCTCGGCGCCGTCGTGGTCAATACCGAGGCCGACTGGCGCTGGCTGCGCATCGGCTCGCTGGAGCTTGGCAATTACGCCAGCCCGGACGATTGCTGGCTGGCACTGCGCGGGTTGCGCACGCTGCATGTGCGCCTAAAAGCCCAGGAAGCCGCCGCCATGCGCATCGCCATCTGGCTTGAATCCCGCCCGGAAGTCGCCCGTGTGCTCCATCCCGCCTTCCCCTCCTGCCCGGGCCATGAATTCTACCTCCGTGACTTCACCGGCTCTTGCGGCCTGTTCGGCATCGTCTTCCAACCGCAATACACCGCCGCCGATGTCGTCCGCATGATCGACGGGCTGGAACTTTTCGGCATCGGCGCCAGCTGGGGCGGGTTTGAGAGCCTGGTCCTGCCCACCACCGGCACCATCCGCCGCTCCGCCGGCACCGGCGTGTTCGAAGGCGAGATGGCCCGCTTCCAGATCGGCCTGGAAAACGTGGACGACCTCATCGAAGACCTCGAACTTGGCCTCGCCATCTTGCGCGGCGCATGAACGGTCTACTTCCCGCCCCGCTCGGCGCTTTCCTCGGCACCATAGGGCTCGCTTTCATCATCGGGCTGGAACTGCACGCCTACCGAAAGCGCGACACCGCCATCCTCACCCCCGAATCGCAGGGCTTCGGCACCACCCGCACCGTAACCCTGCTTGCGGCCCTGGGCTTCGCGCTCTGGATCATCGCCTCGGTCATCCCTTTCGTCATCGGCTTTGCCGTGCTTGGTCTGTTGCTCCTGCTCGACTACCGCACCCGGCTGCAAGCGGGCGATTCCTCGCTGCTTCCCACTATCATCGGCCTGTTGGCGTTTTCGCTTGGCCCGGTCGTGCTCACCGCCCCGCTCGCCGTGCTGGCGGCTTTGGTCATCCTCATCCTCTTCGCCCTCGGCGAGCAGGCGCAAATCCGCCGCTTCTCGGACGCGTTTCCCGCCCAGGAAGGTGTGACCTTCGCCAAATTCACCATCCTCGCCGGGCTCATCCTCCCGCTATTGCCCGACGGCGCCATTCCCTTCGTTGCAGGTATTACCTGGATAAAAGTCTGGACGGCGGTGCTGGTCATCTCCGGCATCTCCTACGTCTCCTATCTCGCGCATCGCTATGTTTTCCCCAGCGCCGGCAGCCTGCTTACCGGCGCTCTCGGAGGGCTCTACTCATCCACCGCCACAACCCTGGTGCTGGCCCGCGCTTTGCGCGCCGATGCCACGGCCAGCTTCATCCCCGCCGCGGTCATCCTCTCCACCGGCATGATGTACGCGCGGCTACTGGTGATCATCTTCCTCCTCGGCCATGCCGATGCCGCACTTGCCCTGGCCATCCCCTTCGGCGGCTTGTTCATCGCTTCCATGGCCGTGGCCGCCATACTCGCCTGGCGCGAAAAAGGCGGGGCCACCGGGGCGCATCAGCCGGTCAGCGCCAACCCGCTGGACCTGCCCGTCGCCTTTCTCTTCGCCGTGCTGTTCATCGTTTTCGCGGCAGTCACGAGTTTCGTCACCACCCATTACGGCACCAACGGGCTGCATCTGCTCAGCTTCGTGGTGGGGTTCTCCGACATCAACCCCTTCATCTTCTCGCTGCTCGACGGCAAGTTGCAGGTCAGCGGCGCAGCCGTGGTGAGTGCCGTGCTTATCGCCACCGCCAGCAATAACCTGCTCAATGCCGCTTACGCTCTGGGGTTTTCGCGCCGGCGCCAGATGCTGCCCGCCGCCGCCTGGCAGGTTGCCGCCGCCATATTCCTGTTCGGCTACGCCTTCTTCGCGCTGGGCTGAGCCGCCAGCCTAAGGTTTTGCACAAACCGGCCGTTTTCTCTGGAATACCACGGGCTGCCGCCCTATGTTGACCCTAATGATAACGGCTGAAGGCCGGAGCCAAAAAGGGACACCAGATGAGCGTAGCACCCGCCGAATCACTGCCGTCAGGCGCCGCGAAAAAACCCGGTCTGGTCATCCACCATCTCGGGCTGGGTGACATGCAGGATGCTTTGCGCCTCGGTTTTGCCGACTTCCGCGCCTGCCACACCGAGGTGCCGATGCTCGCTCTCCTCGCCCCCGTCGCCGCCATCATGCTGGCCGCCGTGGTCACCGCCCCCAGCCTTATGCCCTTCGTGTTCCCCGTATGCGCCGGCTTCGCGCTGCTTGGGCCCATGGCCACCATCTGGTTCGCGGCCCTCAGCCGCGTACGCGAGCAAACCGGCAGCGCCAGCGCCGAGGAAGCCGCCAAAATCTTCGACAGCCACCGCCGCATCACCATCCAGAACCTCGGCCTCGTCGCCGTCGGCATCTATCTGCTCTGGGTCGCGGTCGCTGCTTACATCTATTTCCAAACCGTAGGTGCCGCTGGCCCCGCCACCGGGCTGAACTTCTTCGCCCGCGTCGTTACCACCCAG
This sequence comes from Acidocella sp., assembly GCA_026224875.1. Classification (GTDB taxonomy): domain Bacteria; phylum Pseudomonadota; class Alphaproteobacteria; order Acetobacterales; family Acetobacteraceae; genus Acidocella. Next base: position 10,477 of record JAMFRU010000140.1, on the reverse strand, counting down.
GCCGGCTGGGAGATGACCATCACCGGCTGCATCGCCGGCGCCATCTTCGCCGTCATCATGCTCGGCATCGGGCTGGTGTCCTTCCCCCTGGCGCTGGACCGCGACGTCGGCACCGGCCGCGCTTTGGCCACCGCCTTCAGCGCCATGGCGCAAAACCCGGTCGTCATCTTCATCTGGGGGGCGCTCGTGGCATCATCGCTGTTTCTGGGCTGTATTCCGGCTCTGCTGGGGCTGGCACTGGTGATGCCAATTCTGGGCCACTCTACCTGGCACATGTACCGGCGCCTGATAGGGTAGAAGCAGCGCTTTTTTGTTCACAAAAAGGTACTGCTTACGCCTTCCAAAACGTCATGAGCATGCCGCCCGCGAGGATCAGCGCTCCGCCTGCCACGATGGGCAGCGTTGGCTTGGTGCCGAACGCCAGCAGATTGATGATCTGCGCCACCACGAAAAACAGCGATACGTACACGCCCAGCAGCCGGCCGAAATCCCAGGGCGGCAGGTTCACGGTTACGCCGTATACGAACAGCACCACGGCCGCGGCGGCAAATATTCCCACCCGCACCATTGTGGCGTCATGGCTGTGCAGCGCGACGCGGGCCAGCGCATCGCCGCCCGCTTCCAGCGACGCGGCGAGGATCAGCAGAACCAGAGTGACGGCATTATTCATGTCTCTCTCCCACACAACAAAGCCGGAGCAATTTGCCCCGGCTTTGCCGCGCACACATGGGGAACATACCCCGGCCGGCGAGGCTGTAAACAACCAGCCGGGATAAACCACACTACGCAAACCCCGTGCCAGCCGGGTTTTGACGCGAAACCGGCCAATAATCGGCGGTGAGGTGCTTCTGCGGGCGCCAGATGGTGGAATTTTACCCTGACAGTAAACAAATTTGCCTATCAGGAAGGCAGTTCAGCCAAACGTCAACCCGTTTGGTCCCGGGGCGTAATTTCAACATCGTCGCATAGCGCAAATATTTCAGCGCCGTAGGAGGTGTAGGACCGGACAAACACGTGCTCGCCCGCCACGATGCCCCGCATTGTCTCAACAATATACGCCTCGTGCCGGTCCTTATATTCCTGCGCCACATTTGGATGAGGTGCCGGAAGCAAAAGCTCCAAATCACCACGATACGGCACTATGCCGCTGAAAAAATGGAAGCTGCAAATAATATTGCCTTCGAGGAATTCGTCGCAGCGAAAATGCTCGACCCCACTCAGGTGAATAGAGAAGCGCTGCCCATTTATACTCTGTACAATAATCTCAATGACCTTCTCCGTTTGGATAAGCACACCGAGGATATACCCGTCATGCAGTCCAGGCGCTTTCAGTTGCCCATCAGGGAGAAGATCGAGCCTCAAAAATTCTTCCGGTACTGAATAAACCCGGACTTGTCCGCCACCTTGTCATACAGCAATTGCGCGGTGGCGTTGCTCTCATGCGTCATCCAATAAACCCGTCTTGCGCCGCGCGCCTGCGCCTTGGCATACACCGCCTCGATCAGCGCCCGCGCCACGCCTTTGCCGCGTGAGGCTTCGGCCGTGAACAGATCCTGCAAATAGCAGACATCATCCAAAAACCACGTGTTACGATGGAAAAGAAACTGCACCATACCCAGCAGCACGCCGTCCTCCACCGCCACCATCGCATGCATCGGCTCGGCTTCGTCGAAAAACCGCGCCCAGGTGCGCTCGGTGATCTCGGGCGCCATATCCGGCACCTTGTAGAATTCCAGATACCCCCGCCACAGCACCGCCCATTGCGCGCGGTCCAAAAACTCGATGTCACGTATCTTCATCACGTACCTTTATCACAGGCCCACATCCAAACCGTTACGCACTCAGCAGAGTGTCAAAATAGGCGATGGTTTTCGTCAACCCTTCCCGCAGCTGGGTTTTCGGCTCCCAGCCGAGCACCGTGCGGGCTTTGGTAATATCCGGGCACCGCTGCAGCGGATCATCCATCGGCAATGGCCGGTAAATGAGGCCGGATTTAGCACCGGTCAGAGCGATCACCTCCCGCGCCAACTCCACCATCGGCAATTCCACCGGGTTGCCGAGGTTGATCGGGCCCACGACGTCATCGCCCGTAGCCATCAGCCGTACAAAGCCTTCGATCAGATCGTCCACATAACAAAATGCCCGGGTCTGCATGCCGTCGCCATAGATGGTGATATCCTCGCCGCGCAAGGCTTGCACGATGAAGTTGGAGACCACCCGCCCATCGTTGGGATGCATATGCGGGCCGTAGGTATTAAAAATCCGCGCCACTTTGATACGCAGCCGGTGCTGCCGGTAGTAGTCAAAAAACAGCGTCTCGGCACATCTCTTGCCTTCATCGTAGCAGGCGCGCGGGCCGATGGTATTCACGCTGCCACGGTAATTTTCGTTCTGCGGATGCTCGGTCGGGTCGCCGTAAACCTCCGAGGTCGAGGCCTGGAACACTTTTGCCTTCACCCTTTTGGCCAGGCCCAGCATATTGATGGCCCCGACAACGCTCACCTTGGTCGTCTGCACCGGGTCGAACTGGTAGTGCACCGGGGAAGCCGGGCAGGCCAGATTGTAAATCTCATCGACCTCGACATAGAGCGGAAAGGTTACGTCATGCCGCATGATTTCGAACCGCGCATGGCCCAGCAGCGACGCCACATTTTCGCGCCGCCCGGTAAAATAATTATCGACGGCGAGCACATCATTGCCTTCCGCCAGCAGCCGCGCGCACAGATGCGAGCCAAGAAACCCAGCCCCGCCGGTGACCAGAATGCGTTTTGCCGAACTACTCATCGGTTTCCCATTTCCCCGCGTGCTCCAGCTCACATGCCTTGCAAGCCCCGGTATACGGGGTAAAACCCACGCAAGCCAGGGCCAGCGCCCAGCGTCATCACGGGGGTTCTACGGGCCATGCAGGGTTTTTTGCGAACTTACGCCGACACCAATCTGCAGGAGCCCATGGAGGCGGCCGTGATCATCCCGACCGTGCTGCGTCCGCATCTGGCCCAGGCTTTGCGCAGCGTGTTCACGCAAAAATTTGCCGGCCGCATCCATATTCTGGTCGGCATAGACTCGCACCAAGGCGATCTCGCGGTCATCGACGAAGCCTGCGCCGAGCGCCCGCCAAATTGCGCCGTGCAAGTGTTCTGGCCGGGGTTTTCCACATCCGAGAGGCATGGCGGCTTAACGCCGCCGGGCGATGGCGGTTCCCTGCGCTGCATGCTGAGCTTTCTCGCCAACTCCGCTTATGTCGCCTACCTCGATGACGACAATTGGTGGGGGCCGGACCATTTAACGCAGTTGCGCACCGCGGTGGAGGCCGCGCAATGGGGGTTCGCCTTGCGCTGGTTCGTCCATCCGGAAACCCGCCGGCCGGTCTGTATCGACACCTGGGAATCCGTCGGGCCGGGCGAGGGTATGTTCAAGGAGCAATTCGGCGGCTTCGTCGACCCGAGCTGCCTGATGATCAACAAGCTGGCCTGCCCCGCCGCCCCGCTGTTCTGGAACTTTCCGCTTTCCGACGACCCGATGTCAGCCGACCGCAACGTGTTCAACCATTTGCTGCACCAGCACCAGGTGAGCGCCACCGGCCAGGCCAGCGTGTTTTACATGCTCAACAAAAGCGACGGCCTGCACCCGATACGCGTGGGCATTATGGGTGAAGCGTACACGCAGGCCGGCGAGAGTTAGAAAGCGGTTATTTTCGTCCGTAAAAGAACCGCTTTCTATTACGAAATCCGTTGCAGTGCCGCGCTCAACCGCGATACTTCGGTGGCAAACGCCTGCTCGCGTTCACGATGCTCTTCCAGCACCGTTTCCGGCGCACGCGAGGTGAAATCGACATTGCCCAGCTTGGCCCTGACCTTTTCCAACTCGCTCTGCGCTTTCGCAAGGGTCACGGTCAGCCGCTTAGCCTCGGCATCGAGGTCGATCAACCCTTCCAGGGGCAACAAAATCGTCGCCTCACCCAGCACGGTCTGCGCCACGTTCTTCGGCACGGCACCAACCAGCGGCCCGATCTCGGAGGCCCGCGCCATGCGCGAGATTGCTTCAAAATTCCGCTCCGCCCGCGCCAGAGTTTCGGGTGACGCATCCTGCAACAGTACCGGTGATTTCACCGACGGCGGCACGTTCATTTCCGAACGCACCGAACGGATTTCGCTAATCAATTCGATCAGCCAATCCACTTCACTGGTCAATGCGACTTGTTCCGCATCAAAGCCCCCCTGCGGCCAAGCTTCCTTTATCAGCGAGAATTTTTTACCAAACCCGAAATGATCCCACAATTCTTCCGTCACGAACGGAATCAATGGATGCATCAGCCGCAGCACGATGCCTAACACGTAGGCCGCCGTGTCACGGATTTCCTTCGCGTCGCCTGTCTCAAACCCAGGCTTCGCGAATTCGATAAACCAATCGCAGAACTGGTTCCAAACGAATTGATAGCAGATCGCCGCATAGGTGCTGATCTGGAATTGATCGAGTGCCGACGTTGCTCCCATACACGCCAAACCAGCACGATCGAGAATCCAGCGGCAGAGCGGCAGTTTCGCCTCCTCCGGCCGGTAAGCCGGATTGGGCGCCACCCCGTTCATCTCTAAAAACCGCGCCGCGTTCCAGATCTTCGTGATGAATGCACGGTTGTTCTCGACAATCTTGGCGCCAAGTTTCACGTCGCGCCCCTGCCCCGCGGCAGCCGCCACGGAATAGCGCAGAGCGTCAGTGCCATACTCATCAATCAGCGTGAGCGGGTCGAGGACATTGCCCTTCGACTTGGACATTTTCTGCCCCTTCTCGTCCCGCACCAACCCGTGAATATACACCGTCTTAAACGGCACATCGCCCATGAAGTGGAGGCCCATCATCATCATCCGGGCGACCCAGAAGAAGATGATGTCGAAACCCGTCACCAGCGTATCGGTCGGGTAATATTTTTGCAGCTCCGGCGTCTGCGCTGGCCAACCCAGTGTCGAGAACGGCCAGAGTGCCGAACTGAACCAGGTGTCCAGCACATCCTCATCCTGAGTCAGCGCAACATCCGCGCCGGCCAACGCCTGCGCCGCCGCCGCATCGCGGGCCACGTACACTTTGCCAGCCTCATCATACCAGGCCGGAATCCGGTGCCCCCACCATAATTGCCGCGAAATGCACCAGGGTTGAATATCCCGCATCCAGGCAAAGAACGTGTTTTCCCACTGCTTGGGCACGAACTCGATTTTTCCCTCCTCAACCGCCGCAATGGCGGGTTGAGCGAGGACATGCGCGTTGCAATACCATTGCGTCGTGAGCAGCGGCTCAATCACCGTGCCGGAGCGGTCGCCATATGGCACCGTATTGGCATGCGGCTTAACTTCCACGAGCACTTCAAGCCGCTCCAGCTCGGCCACAATCTCCTTGCGGGCAACAAAACGGTCTTTACCCTCAAGCCCCTGCACAAACCCAGGCAACTCGCCCAGCTCGGCCAGCGTCACGCGCCCCTGCCGGTCCAGCATCGAAGGCATCGGCAGATTATGCCGCCTGCCGACCTCGAAATCGTTGAAATCATGCGCGGGCGTAATCTTCACCGCCCCCGTTCCCTTCTCAGGGTCTGCATATTCATCCGCGATAACGGGAATTTTCCGCCCCGTCAGCGGCAAAGTCACCATCCGCCCAATGAGGTGCTTATACTTCTCATTCTCCGGATGCACCGCCACAGCCGTATCGGCCAGCATCGTCTCGGGCCGCGTCGTGGCAACGATAATCTCCTCGCCGCCCTCAACAGGGTAGCGGATGTACCACATGCTGCCCTTGGCCTCGCGGCTCTCCACCTCAAGGTCGGAAATCGCCGTCTGCAGCGAGGTGTCCCAGTTCACCAGCCGCTTGTCCTGATAGATCAGCCCCTCATCGAACAGCCGCACGAACACTTCGCGCACGGAAACCGAAAGCCCCTCATCCATCGTGAACCGCTCACGCGCCCAATCCGCCGAGGCGCCCAGCCGGCGCAGCTGCTGTATGATCGTGCCGCCGGATTCCGCCTTCCACCGCCACACGCGCGATAGGAACGTCTCACGCCCGAGCACTTTACGCGTTGTGCCCTCTGCGGTGAGAAGCTGTTCCACCTTTATTTGCGTGGCGATACCGGCATGGTCCGTGCCCGGCTGCCACAGCACATCGCGCCCTTGCATGCGCCGGTAGCGCACCAGAATATCCTGCAACGTCATCGTCAGCGCATGGCCGACATGAAGTACGCCGTTGACGTTCGGCGGAGGGATCATGATGCTGTAAGGGGCCGCGGGGCTCGCAGGCTGAGCGGCGAACGCGCCCGCCTGTTCCCAGCCGGAATAGAGCCGCGCCTCGGCAGAGGCGGGCTCGAAGTTTTTATCCAGTATCGTCACAACGCACTCCGGCGCCGCTGCGAGACGGCACGTTTTAATCCCAAGTTAAAACCCGCGCCGCGCAACCCGGCGGCGCGGCGAAGGAGCGGCAAATTACATCCGGTCGATCACGCGGCCGATTTCGGCGCGTACAACGCGTTCCACCAGGCTCGGCAGATGCGAGTCGAGCCAGGCCTTCAGCACCGGCTTAACTTCCTCACGCACCAGATCCTCGATGGTGACCCCCGGGCGGCCAATCTGCACGGAACGCTCGGCGCTGACGCTGCGCACCAAAGAGCCTACCGAGTTGGCAATTTCGCTGGCGAGCTTGTCACCGACCAGGCCTTGGGGGGACTGCACTTGATCTTCCATGTAATTATCCTTTTCGTTCAGCGTCGAAATATTTTGATTTGTTTGGACGACGGATGCGGGGATGAACTCCCCCTCTGGCATTTGCCCGGCAAAACCCTGGCTGTCCAGTTCGGATTCGGAACCAAATGCGCCGCCGGGCTGAGATTGCATCTCAGCCGGTGCCGCGGGCACCATCTGGGTGGAATCAAGCACCAGAATATCGTCATCGGACTCTTCGACCATCGGGGCCGGCGGGGCGGATGTTGCACCGCGCTCGCTCTCCTCTTCGGTTAAAATCCGGCGGATCGAGGCCAGGATTTCTTCCATCGAGGGTTCGGAGCCGCTGGAGGGCCCGCCGTTATTGCCGATACCGTTACCTTCACTCATCACTTTGATCCTTCATGGTGCCGGCACACTCACCGTTCCCGGAGCAGTTTTCGTGGAGATTCCCGAAGCGGGCGTTCCCAAAGCCGGCGTACCAGGAGCTGAGCCCCCAATAGGCTGGGCCACATGCAGTAATGTGCCGTCAGAAGAGATGCCGGCCTCGCGGTCCGCGATCTCACCTGTGCCAAAACCGCCATCTTTCACGGCATCGTAATACTTCAGATCGTCGTACTCCTGCACCGGAAGCCCCAGGTCCTTCACCGTTAACCGCCCGATGGCGGATGTCACGGCATAGGTGTTGTTAACCAGTGTACCAATATTCTGAACCTGTTGCACCTGGGAGTTCAACAATAATTGTTGAGCATTCAGCACATCAAGCGTTGTTCTTGTGCCCACCAGCTCCTCGCGCTCGGTTCCGTCGAGCGCGATGGCGTTGGCTTTGATCTCGGCATTGGTTGCGAGGATGGCCGCGCGCGTCGAGGTGACTGCCACCCAGGCCTGGGACCCCTGGTACCAAGCGGTCCGCTGGGCATCCAGAATCGCGGCAAAGCTCTGCTGTTCCTTGGCTTTGGCGGCGCGAATGGCCGCATATTCCTGCCCGCCCTGGTACAAGGGTATGCTCAGCTGGCCGATAATCGACCCGCCTTTCAGCTGTGAGCCAGCATAGGACTGGCCGGCCTCATGGAAGGCCGAAGCCTGCACCTGCAATTGCGGCATCAGCGCGGAAAATGCGACGTTGATACCGTCCTTATTGGCCGCATCGGTGAATTCAGCCGCGATCACATCCGGGTTATTGGCAACCGAGGCGGCCGCCACGGCGGCCTTGCTGTTCACCGGCACGATCAGCGGCTGCGGCGGCACCAGGGTCGAAGCCGGGTAGTCGCCCACCAACTGGCGGAAATTCTCCTGCGCAATTTTGAGGTTACCGCTCGCTACCTGCACCTGCTCGATGGCCTGGGCATAGGAAGCCTGGGCCTGGGCAACCGAGGTCATGGTGATCTCGCCGACGTTGAACTGGGTGGTGGTATCCTGCAGCTGCTGGCGCAGCACCGCCTGGTTGTTCACATCCAGCGCCAGCACCTGGGTATCGGTCACCACCGAGACATAGGCCTGGGCGACATTGAGGAACACGGTCTGCTCGGTCGACAGCAATTGCGCCCGCGCGGCATAGACGGAATTTTTCGCCTGGCGCAGCTGTGCGGTGGTCTTGCCGCCGCTGTACACTTGCTCGGTAGCCGTCGCCTGGCCAATGGATTCGTTGAAATTCTCGCCCTGCTTCACATCCTCCGGCAACCCCGTGAGCGGATTTGTCTCCTGCTGCACCAGCGTCTCGCTCGTCCGCCCATAGGTGCCGGAGAGTGCCACGGTCGGCATCCAGCCGGAGAGTGCCGTGGGCACATCCTCATCGGCCTGGCGCAAAGCGGCGCGCTGCCCCTGCAGCGTGGCATTGTTATTATAGGCCTCGACCAGCGCCTGGCTCAGCGTGGCGGGCAGACCATTGCCGTCCGGGGTGCCCCCGGGGGCCAGCACCGGCGCTTCGGCCAGGTCCTGTGCCGCCATTTTGTCCGCGATCCGGGCCTGTTGTGCCGGTGTCATTGCTGATATCTGGGCCGGTGCCGGCGTTGCGGCCGTCTGGGCGAGTAGTTTTTGCGGCGGCAAAGTCACGCAAGCGAGCGCGATGCCGGCCAGAGCCAAGGAACGCATGGCGTAATCATCCTTCATATTCAAACGCATATTCAAACGCATAACCAAAACTAAAGACTGAAACTGAAAGCAGGGGCCGGGGTGAATTGCGGCAGCAGCCTGGCAGTACAGTCAAACAAGCGCAAAGTTGAATAGCCCCCGCTTCCCACAGCGCTTCCCACAGCGCTGAGCCCCGCGCCCACAGGCTCGGCCAGCACGGCGCGGCCAATCCCATCTTTCCCATCATCGGCCAGCACCGCCACCACGCGCCCGCCGGGCGCCAGCTGGGCGGTAAAAATCGCCGGAATGGAAGGCACCGCGCCCTCGATCACAATGACGTCATAAGGCCCTCCCGCCGGCCATCCCGCGGCCAAAGCCCCGCTCACCGCCTCAACGTTGAGCCCGTAAATTTTCAGCGCCCCGGTATCGAGCCGCGGCTCTTGCTCCAGCGCCACCACCTCAACCCCGGCCATCCCCAGAATGGCGGCGAGATAGCCGGACCCGGCGCCCACCACCAGCGCATGCACCGGCTTGCCGGACAAAGCCGCCTGCGCCAGCCGCGCCGTAAGCTGCGGGTTGAACAGATAACGCCCGTGGCCCAGCGCAATATCGCCATCGGAATAGGCAATCGCGCCGGCGGGAGCAAAAGCCTCGCGGGGCAGTGCGCGCATCGCCCCGGTCACCCGTAGGTCAGAGACATGGTTGGGCCGGACCTGGCAGTCCACCATCGTGTTGCGCACCGTCGTGTTGCGCTCAAGCTCGCGGGCATCGTGCACTGCCATAGACCTTCCAAGCCGGTAAGTTGCCCCACTTATAGCGGTCGGGCGGCGCAGAACTCAACCATGCGTGTTGCACCGCATTGGAGACCGCCTGCAAACCCGCCTTGACCGCAGCGGCCTGGCCAAGGATATAGGGGCAACACCCCGATGGTCCGGTGGCAGAGTGGTGATGTAGCGGACTGCAAATCCGCGTATGTGGGTTCGATTCCCGCCCGGACCTCCACCCCCTCATTCGCAGATGATCGTCCCCGGCCGCAAAGCCAGGGAAAGCAAGGGTTTTTGACGCTCGCTTGTCCTTGAAGAGTCGCTCTGAACCGCCTATATCCGCCTTCTAAGTGTGGGTGCGAACGAAGGTTTGGAGGATGACCAGAACCACAGCAAAATTGGCGGCGATCAAGGTCACAGCGGTCCTGAAAGCCGGTGACAAGCGAAGCTATGCTGACGGTGGAAATTTATATCTGCAAGTGACCGGATCTGGGACGGGATCGTGGCTTTTTCGCTACGCTGAAAAAGGCAGTGGAGTGAAAGGCAGTAAGCCTCGGACGCACTGGCTTGGGCTCGGATCCACCAATACGGTTAGCCTTTCGCTTGCCCGAGACAAGGCAAAGACACTCCGCGCGGAAATTCTTGCGGGTATCGACCCTGCCGCAAAACGCCGGGAGGAAAAGAACTCGCCTCGGGGGGCGCTCACATTCGCGGAGGTCGCCGACCTATATATTGCGGCCCAGGAGCCGGGATGGAGCAGTGCAATTCATGCCCGGCAGTGGCGCTCAAGTCTTCGCGACTATGCGACTCCGCTTCTCGGGTCCCTGGCCACCGCCAGCTTCGTATTATCGTACAGGATCGACTGCGGCACGCCGCCGAAATAACCAAACGCCGCGACATGGCCATCGCAAAATGCTTCCGCCGTCTCCGCTGGATACGCCTTGACGAAGG
>JAMFRU010000139.1 GCA_026224875.1 Acidocella sp. | reverse complement strand
TCCCCGGATGTTGCCTTTCGGGAAGCCGTGACCGCTTCCTGGAGTAATGCGTCCAGCTCATCCGGGGGCAAATCATAGAATTTGCTGCGCGCCTCGGACATGGTTTGGTCCAGGACACGCCATTTGACGGCATCTTCGATGAATTTGGACAACTCGCCGTTCGTCATCCCGCGTTGGGCGAGGAAGCTCCGGACAGAAATATCGGTATCCTTTGACACGGATACGGTCCAGCGGGTCGTGGTGTCGTTGGCCATAAGAACTCACCATGATAGACATATATCAGCTTAAGCGCATAACATGCTAAGCTGATAAAAGCAATCTATAGACCTGCCCTTCGCCAACGAATTGACGGACACTCAACGCGGAAAACGCGATCAAATTGCTTCGATATCATAGGCTCAAATAACGTGAGTTAATCAAGTTATTTGGCGGTCTTGGCCCACGCCGCGACTTTAATATAGGTTCTGTTGATGCCAGCATCCAAAGGCCAGGCGCTCCCGTGAGATGTTGGCCTTCGGCTCAGGGCACTGGATAAGTTGATTTACTCAACTTTTCCATGACAGTATTTGTACTTCTTACCCGTGCCGCAGGGGCAGGCGGCGTTGCGGGGGGTGCCGCCCCAGGTTTCGGGGCGGGCGGGGTCTACCTCGTCTTCGCGGTAGGGGCGCACACGGTCGGTGTCGTGGATCACGGGGTCTGCCAGAGCGAGGTCGCCGGTCATGTGGCCGGGCAGGGGGTGGCTCTCCAGCATCGGCACGGGGGCTGGCTCCGGCGGGGCTTGGGCCAGGGTTACGTGACTGACGGAGGCGGTGACGCGTTCTTTCAGCTCATCCAGCATGGCGGAGAACATGGCGAAGGCTTCGCGCTTGTATTCGTTCAGCGGGTCGCGCTGGCCGTAGCCGCGCAGGCCGATGCCCTGGCGCAGATAGTCCAGTGCCAGGAGGTGCTCTTTCCAGACATGGTCGAGCGTTTGCAGCAGGATCGATTTTTCGATGTAGTTGCTTAAGCCCTCGCCGAAGCGGGTGGCTTTTTCGGCGGCGATTTCGGCGGCGGCCTGCTCGATGCGTTCGCGCAGATGGTTCTCATCGATCCCCTCTTCCGCGGCCCATTCGACGATGGGGAGGTCGAGGTTGAGGATGCGCTGGATGTCGGCGGCAAGTTCGGCACTTTGCCACTGCTCGGCGAAGGCTTTTTCCGGGATACGGGTGGTGACGAGGGCGGCGATGACGTCCTCGCGCATTTCCGCAACGATGTCGGAGACCGAATCCGCGCGCATAAACTCCTTGCGTTGGGCGTAGACTTCCTTGCGCTGGTCGTTCATCACGTCGTCGTATTTCAGAACGTTCTTGCGCATGTCGAAATTGCGGATTTCGACTTTCTTCTGGGCTTTTTCCAGCGCCTTGTTGATCCACGGATGGATGATGGCCTCGCCGTCGCGCAATCCCAAACGTTGCAGCATGCCGCTCATGCGCTCGGAGCCGAAGATGCGCATGAGGTCGTCTTCGAGCGAGAGGAAGAAGCGCGAGGCGCCGGGGTCGCCCTGGCGGCCGGAGCGGCCGCGCAGCTGGTTGTCGATGCGCCGGCTCTCATGGCGTTCGGTGCCGATGACGAAGAGCCCGCCGGAATTTTTTACGCCGCCGTGGCTGAGGTCGATTTCGGCACGCAGAGCGAAAGGGTCGATATTGGGCTCCAGGCTCAGGCGCATGTCGTAATTGCCGCCGAGTTTGATGTCCGTGCCGCGGCCGGCCATGTTCGTGGCGATGGTGATGGCGCCGGCCGAGCCTGCCTGGGCGATGATGGTTGCTTCCTGCTCGTGGAAGCGGGCGTTGAGCACGCTATGCTTGATATGTTGGGCGGTCAGCAGGCCGGAGATAATCTCGCTTTTCTCGATGCTGGTGGTGCCGACCAGCACGGGCTGGCCGCGTTCGCGGCATTCGCTGATTAGCGTGATCACGGCGTTGTATTTTTCGGTGGCGGAGCGGTAGACCTCGTCGTGATGGTCGTCGCGCGTCACCGCTACGTTGGTGGGGATGTCCACCACTTGCAGCCTGTAGATCTGCTCGAATTCATCGGCCTCGGTCATCGCCGTGCCGGTCATGCCGGCGAGCTTGGGGTAGAGGCGGAAATAGTTCTGGAAGGTGATAGAGGCGAGGGTTTGGTTTTCCTTCTGCACCTCGACCTTTTCCTTGGCTTCGAGCGCCTGGTGCAGACCGTCTGAATAGCGGCGGCCATCGAGCATGCGGCCGGTGAATTCATCGATGATGATGATTTTGTCGTCGCGCACGATGTAATCGACATCGCGGGAATAGAGGGTGCGGGCGCGCAGGGATTGCGTGACGTGGTGGACCAGCGAGATGTTGGTGAGATCGTACAGCCCGCCAACGAGCAGGCCGGATTCCTGGAGCAAAGCCTCGACGATTTCCGCACCGTCCTCGGTCATGGTGACGGCGCGAGCTTTCTCGTCCTTCTCATAATACTCGTGCTTGCCGTCTTCGCTCATTTGGCCGCGGGCGAGGAAGGCGGCGACGATGACGTCCACTTGGGCGTAGAGTGCGACGGGTTCGTCGGAAGGGCCGGAGATGATCAGCGGTGTGCGGGCTTCGTCGATGAGGATGGAGTCCACCTCGTCCACGATGGCGAAGTTGAACGGGCGCTGGACCATGTCTTCCAGCCGGTACTTCATATTGTCGCGCAGATAGTCGAAGCCGAATTCGTTGTTGGTGCCGTAGGTGACATCGGCGGCATAGGCCTCGCGGCGGCCGGGCTCCTCGATGGCGGGGACGATAACGCCGGTGGTGAGGCCGAGAAAGGCGTAGAGCTGGCCCATCTGCTCGGCATCGCGCCGGGCGAGGTACTCGTTGACCGTGACGACGTGCACGCCCTTGCCGGAGAGGGCGTTGAGGTACACGGCCAGCGTGGCGACGAGGGTTTTGCCTTCGCCGGTCTTCATCTCGGCGATGCGGCCCTGGTGCAGCACCATGCCGCCGATCAACTGCACGTCGAAATGGCGCATGCCGAGAATACGGCTGGAGGCCTCGCGCACCACGGCGAAGGCTTCAATCAGCAAATCGTCCAGCGTTTCGCCTTGCGCCACGCGCTCGCGGAACTCGCCGGTTTTGGCGGCCAAAGCGGCATCGTCCAGCGCCTGGAGCTGCGGTTCGAGGGCTGAGATGGCGGCCACCCGGCGCTTGAACCCTTTTAAGGCGCGATCATTGCTGGTGCCGAAGAGCGTGCGGGTGAGGCTGGAGAGCATTTTCTAGGTAAATTCCGCGGAAATGGGGGAAGAGTGCGCCTGCTCACATAGTGATGGGTAGCAACAGGGTCAATTAAGGTGTCGCATTCGGGTTGGCGGCGGCGTAGGCCAGCTGGGCCGGGGTCATCTCGAAGCCAACGAGGATCTCCACGTTCTGGGTGGCGGCAATGGAGGGCAGCTCGACCTTGACCGGCTTGGCGGTGCCGCTGACGGCGGAGACATTGCCGTTGAAGCTGAAGACGCGGGTGTAGTCGGTTTTCTGGATGATGTTGGTGCCATCCGTTATGGCGGCGAACCAAGTCAGAACCAGTGGTTTGCCGTTATTGGCCGGGCCGTTATCGGCCAGGAAGGCGGTATTCACCGTTACCAGCACGGCATGCTTCTTCGCTTGCAGTTTGCAGGAGCCGGACACGCCGGTGATCTGCGCCGTGGTGAGGCGGGCGGCGACATCCTGCCGGTCCGGCAGGAACAAAGTGAGGGTTTGCGCCTGCTGCAGCACTGCCACCTGCGGGCAGAAGAACGGCGGCGGTTTGGTGCCAGGCTTGGGGGCGCCGCCACAGGCGGCGAGGGGAAGCAGAGCAGCGAGGGCAAGGGCGCTAAATTTCTTCATGGTGCCTCCCTTGCCAGAATTTTTAAGCCCGGTCATCTACGCGCATGGCAGTTTATACGGAAGTTACAGATGAGGCGCTGACGGCGTTTCTGGCCCTCTACGACATTGGCGGGCTGGTGGCCTTCCGCGGCATTGCCGAAGGGGTGGAGAACAGCAATTACGCGCTGAAAACCAGCACCGGCGACTTCATCCTGACGCTGTATGAAAAGCGCGTGAACCCTGAGGATTTGCCTTGGTTTCTGGGGCTTATGGAGCATCTGGCAGCACAAGGGCAGTCCTGCCCGCTTCCTGTCAGGGCCCGCGATGGGCGGAATCTCAATCCGCTGTCCGGCAAAATCGCTTCCATCACAACATTTTTGCCGGGGATATGGCCGCGCCGGGTGCTGGCCGAGCATTGCGAGCCCTTGGGGGCGGCTTTGGCCAAATTGCATCTGGCGGGGCAGGGCTTTGCGCCCACGCGCAAAAACGGGCTGGGGCCGGACGCCTGGGGGCCGTTGTTGGGCAAGTGTTCGGGCCAGGCGGATCAGGTGCTGGCGGGCATGGGCGCTGAACTGACGGGTTGGCTGGAGCGGATTAACGCGGCCTGGCCGCAGGACCTGCCGGTGGGGCATATCCATGCCGATTTATTCCCTGACAACGTGTTTTTTCTGGATGGCGGGATTTCCGGGCTGATCGATTTCTATTTCGCCTGCACCGATATTTACGCCTACGACGTGGCGGTCTGCCTCAATGCCTGGTGTTTTGAGCGCGATTTCTCGTTCAATGTAACCAAATCCCGCGCGCTGCTGCGCGGCTACACAGCGCACCGTGTGTTAAGTGCCGCCGAGGGCGCGGCTCTGCCGGTGCTGGCGCAGGGGGCGGCGATGCGGTTTCTGCTGACCCGGCTGTATGATTGGCTGAACACGCCGCAAGGTGCGCTGGTAACGCCTAAAGACCCGCTGGATTATTACCGGCGCTTACGCTTCCACCTGGCTGTTGAGGATGCCTCCGCCTATGGCATCTGAAACCGTGCAGGATGTGGTCGAAATCTGGACCGATGGCGGGTGCAGGCCCAATCCGGGCCCCGGCGGCTGGGGGGCGATTTTAAAATTCAAGGGTGCTGAGCGCGAGCTTTCGGGCGGGGAGAAAGATACCACCAACAACCGCATGGAGCTGACGGCGGCGGCCGAGGCGCTGGTGGCGCTGAAAAAACCCTGCAAGGTGCGGCTGCATACGGATAGCCAATATCTGCGGGATGGCATAACGCGCTGGCATGTCGGCTGGGTACGCAAGAACTGGCGCAATGCGGCAGGAGACCCGGTGAAGAATATGGATCTGTGGCGCCGGATTCTGGAAGCCGCCAAGCCGCATGAAGTGGATTGGGTATGGGTGCGCGGGCATTCCGGCGATGTGATGAATGAGCGCGCCGATGTGCTGGCAACCGAGGCACGTATAAAGATAGAACGAGGTTAAAGCAGTACCTTTTTGTGAACAAAAAATACCCAAAAAAACTTTGAACCTCAGGGCATGGGCTGTGGCGCCGCCACAGCCCATGCCCTGAGGTTCAAAGTTTTTGGTGCAGCTTTTTTCAAAAAGCTGCGGTTTTTGCGAAAATCCAAAGGGTAACGAGCAGGTTGAGGCCGGCGGTGATGTACAGTACCGTGGGCGCGCCCATGCCGAAGGCGTAGGCCAGCGCTGCGAGGCCCCCCGCCGCCACCGTGGCGATGGCGTTGACCACGTTGTTTGCGCCGATCATGCGGGCGCGGTGGGTAACGGGGCTTTTTTCCTGCAGCAGCACGTAGAACGGCACGGAGAACATGCCGCCGCAGATGGCGAGCAGGCCGAGGTCGGCGCAGAAATGCCAGCCGGCCCAATGGCTGAGCAGGGAGCGGACACCGGGGGCGGTGCCCATGCGCAGGGAAGTCCAGGCGAGGTCTGCGGTGAACAGGCTGATGCCGAGGCCGGCGGGCACGGTGAGGCGGAGTAGACTGGAGTCGCGCACCGCGCGGGCGGCGATGATGGAGCCTATGCCGACGCCTAGAGCGAAGATGCCGAGCAGGAGGGTGACGACATGGGCGTCGGCATGCAGCACGTTGCGGGCGAGCGTGGGGAAGGCGGCGAGCACGGTGGCGCCAAGGGCCCAGAACCAGGAGATGGCGAGGCAGCCGAACCAGACGGGTTTTTCCGCGCGTGCCAGGCGGAGGAGTTCCCTGGTGCCGGCCCAGAGATTCCAGCTGATGCGCAGGTCCGGCGACGCGGACGGCGCTTTGGGGATGGCGAAGGCGGCGGTGATGCCGGCCAAAGAGACGCAGATGCCGGCGATGGGCACCAGCAGCGCGCCGTGTGGCAGTGCGAAAATCACGCCGCCGGCGAGCGTGCCGAGGATGATACCGGCGAACGTACCGGCTTCGACCAGGCCGTTGGCCTCGATGAGGGCTTTATGGCTGAAGAAATCCGGCAGGATGCCGTATTTGAGCGGGGAGAAGAAGGCTGCCTGTAACCCGAGGCCAAGCAGCACGGCGAGCAATGCAGGGATAGAGCCGGTGAGGAACCCGGCCAGGGCCAGGAGCATGAGACCCAGCTCCCAGAATTTAATCCAGACGATGGTGCGGGATTTCTCATGCGCATCTGCCAGCTGCCCGGCGACGGAGGAGACCAGCGCATAGGGCAAGAGGAACAGGCCGCCCGAGATGGCGACAAGTACCGCGCCGGCATGGGCGGAGAGCCGGAACAGGGCCAGGACGACGAGGGCGTTTTTGAAGAGGTTGTCGTTGAACGAGCCCAGGAACTGGGTGGTGAAGAGGGGCCAGAATTTACGGTCGCCTAGAAGATGTTTAAGCATGACGCGGTTTTAGCAGCACCAGCGTGCCCCAGGCGCAGAATGTGCCGGTTATAAGCCCGCCGAGGACGTCTGCGAGGTAGTGGTAGTCCGCGGCCACGAGCCCGAGCATGACGAAAGCGATGATGGCGGCGCAAGCGGGGCGCCAACGCGGGTGCAGGGCCCAGAGCACGCCGATGGGTGCTGAGATATAAGCGGTGTGGCCGGAGGGGAAACCGCCGTAGACAAAGCTGTTAGAAAAAGGGTGGAAGCCGTAAATATTGTTTTTGAGCCAAAATTGGGGCCAGGAGCGGCCGAACATCCATTTAAGCTCATCTTTGGCGGCGGTGGCGGCCAGAGTGGCGAGGCTCATCGAGAGCAAGAGTGGGTTTGGCGTTGTCTGACCGCGCAGTTTCTGCAGAACCAGCCAGGCGAAGTACAGGCCCGACAGCGGCAAAGCCAGCAGCGAGGGCGCGGCGCAGACGTTGAAGATGGGGCGCAGTCCGGGCATCTGGGCGAAAAACAGTGCCAGAGGCCGGTCGAGAAACGCAATGCTGAGCAGGCAGCCGAGCGCAAGTGCAGCCCAGAAGATGGCGAGCCTTGCCGGTAAATAGCGGCTCAAGGCAGGAGGACGGTGCTGCCGGTGGTCTGACGGGCTTCCAGCGCGGTGTGCGCGGCGGCGGCGTCTTCCAGTTTGAAGGTCTGGTTGACCTGGATTTTGACCGCACCCTTGGCAACGATTTCGAACAGAGCCGCGGCGCTGATGGCGAGATCGGCTCGGGTGGCGACGTAGGTGGCAAGGCTGGGACGGGTAAGGTAGAGGCTGCCCTTGGTCGCCAGATTAGCGATGTCGTAAGGCGGGACCGCGCCGGAAGCGGCACCGTAGCTAACCATCAAACCGAGCGGGGCAAGGCAATCCAGGCTGGGCGTAAAAGTGTCCTTGCCGATGCTGTCGTACACCACGGGCACCATGGCGCCGCCGGTGATTTTTTTGACATCGGCCGCCAGATTGGCATGGCCGATGATGGTGTGGGTGGCGCCGTTGGCATGGGCGAGGGCGGCTTTTTCCTCTGTCGAGACCACGCCGATGACATTAACCCCGATGTGCCTGGCCCATTGGCACATGATGAGCCCGACACCGCCGGCGGCGGCATGCAGCAATATGGTCTGGCCGGGCTGGGCCTTAAAAGTGCGGTGCAGGAGGATATGCGCGGTCATGCCTTGCAGCATCATGGCGGCGGCGGTTTTGAAGTCGATGTCGTCCGGGAGTTTGACCAGGCGGTCGGCGGGAATGACGCGTTCCGTGGCATAGGCGCCAAGCGGGCCACCGGCATAGGCGATGCGGTCGCCGGGAGCGAAATCCTGCACGGCGTCGCCTATGGCGAGCACGGTGCCTGAACCTTCCATGCCGATGGTGCTGGGGAGCGGGGCTTTATACAGACCGGTGCGGAAATAAATGTCGATATAATTGAGCCCGATGGCCTCGTGCTTGATGAGCACCTCGTTGGGGCCGGGCTGCGGGGTGGGCAGCTGCTCCCATTTCAAAACCTCCGGGCCGCCGGTGGCGTGGATGCGGATGGCTTTGCTCATAGTTTTTTGGCCCTAATTCGTGGCTTGATCGTTTTTTGGGCGATCAGTCGCTGCTCGATTCCCAGGAGAATACGCTTGGTCTCCAGACCCTCGCCGCCGGAATAGCCGCCGATATGGGTGGTGGCGAGCACGCGGTGGCAGGGGATGAGGATGGGGATGGGATTGCGGGCATTCGCACCACCGACTGAGCGGGGCGAGCCGCCCGCGATGCGCGCGATATCAGCATAGGAGCGGGTTTCGCCGCTGGGGATCTGGCGCAGGGCGTTCCAGACTTTTTGGCGGTAGGGCGTGCCTTGGGGGGCCAGGGGAAGGTCGGTGGGGAGGCTGGTTTCGCCGTCGAAATAGGCATCGAGCGCTGCTTTGGCTTGGTTGAGTAAGGGCGAGGGGTCTTGGATGCTGCCCCAGCCCCATTCGATCGCGATGATGCGCTCGTCCTGCGCAAACAACTCGGCAAACAAAGTGAGGTCACCGACGGGCGAGTGCATGGAAATGGCAGGCATGCAGCGCAAGCTAGTCTTTGCCATTAACGGGATCAAGCGGG
>JAMFRU010000138.1 GCA_026224875.1 Acidocella sp. | reverse complement strand
TTAAGGAGGATCATCTTTCGGAGACCAGTCATGCCCCCCTATCGCTCCAGAACCACGACCCACGGCCGCAACATGGCCGGTGCCCGCGGGCTATGGCGTGCCACGGGGATGAAGGACAGCGATTTCGGCAAGCCGATTATCGCCATCGCCAACAGCTTTACCCAGTTCGTGCCGGGGCATGTCCACTTAAAAGACCTCGGCCAGCTGGTGGCGCGCGAGATCGAGGCCGCCGGTGGCGTGGCCAAGGAATTCAACACCATTGCGGTGGATGACGGCATCGCCATGGGGCATGACGGCATGCTATACTCGCTGCCCTCGCGCGATCTGATCGCCGATTCCGTGGAATACATGGTCAACGCTCATTGCGCCGATGCGGTCGTCTGCATCTCCAATTGCGACAAGATCACCCCCGGCATGCTGATGGCCGCCATGCGCCTCAACATCCCCGCCGTGTTTGTTTCCGGCGGCCCAATGGAGGCCGGCAAGGTGGTGATCAAGGGCATCACCCGCGCGGTGGATCTGGTGGATGCCATGGTTGTGGCCGCCGATGACAGCTACTCGGATGAAGAGGTGAAGGCGATCGAGCGCGCCGCCTGCCCCACCTGCGGCTCCTGCTCCGGCATGTTCACCGCCAACTCCATGAACTGCCTGACCGAGGCTCTGGGGCTTTCGCTCCCGGGCAACGGCTCGGTACTGGCCACGCATGCGGACCGCGAACGGCTGTTCCGTGAGGCCGGACACGTGATCGTGGACCTCGCCCGGCGCTGGTACGAGCAGGACGACGCCTCCGCACTGCCCCGCAACATCGCCAGTTTCGGCGCGTTTGAAAACGCCATGAGCCTGGATATCGCCATGGGCGGCTCGACCAATACCGTGCTGCATCTGCTCGCCGCCGCGCATGAGGCAGGGGTGGATTTCACCATGGCGGATATCGACCGGCTCTCCCGCCGCGTGCCCTGCCTGTGCAAGGTCGCCCCCGCGAAAAACGACGTGCATATGGAAGACGTACATCGCGCCGGCGGCATCATGTCGATCCTCGGCGAGCTGGACCGCGCCGGGCTCATCGACACCAGCCTGCCGACCGTACACGCCCCAACCATGGCCGACGCGCTCAACCGCTGGGACATCACCCGCACCACCAGCGAGACCGTGCGCAAATTCTTCATGGCAGCTCCCGGCGGCGTGCCCACGCAGGTCGCCTTCAGCCAGTCATCGCGCTGGGAAGAGCTGGATACCGACCGCGAGCATGGCGTGATCCGCTCCGCCGAACACCCGTTCAGCAAGGATGGCGGCCTGGCCGTGCTGTGCGGCAATCTCGCCCCCGAAGGCTGCATCGTGAAAACCGCCGGGGTGGACGAGTCCATCCTCACCTTCCACGGCACCGCGCGCGTGTTCGAAAGCCAGGATGCATCCGTCTCCGCAATCTTAAGCGGCAAAATCAAGGCCGGCGACGTGCTGGTGATCCGTTATGAGGGCCCCAAAGGCGGCCCCGGCATGCAGGAAATGCTGTACCCCACCAGCTACCTCAAATCCAAAGGCCTCGGCAAAGTCTGCGCCCTCATCACAGACGGCCGCTTCTCCGGCGGCACCTCCGGCCTATCCATCGGCCACGTCTCCCCGGAAGCCGCCGAAGGCGGGTTAATCGGGCTAGTGGAGGAAGGCGACAACATCATCATCGACATCCCCAACCGCGGCATCCACCTGGATATAGACGACGCCGCGCTGGCCGAACGCCACGCCAAAATGGTCGCCAAAGGCCCCACCGCCTGGAAGCCCGGCCCGCGCCAGCGCCAGGTCTCCCCAGCCCTGCGCGCCTACGCCGCCATGACAACCAACGCCTCCCGCGGCGCCGTCCGGGACGTAAGCCAGATCGAACGCTAGTATCGGTGGGCGGGGGCGTTTGCACGGAAAAGGCCAGGGCTCTGCCCTGGCCTTTTTTCCATGCAAACACCCCACTCAGCAATACTAGCAGCGTGTCGGCTCTTGCTTTAGATTGTGGGCCAAACCCAATCCAGAACCACTGGGACGAAGTATCTAGGAGCGATTTATGAAGCTTGGCCTGCCAGACGATAGCATCCCCGTGCAGGAGATGTTCGAGCGATTTTTCGCGACTGAATCCACTTCGGCGCGGGTGCGTGCCGCTGAGCCGGTTGGATTTGATACGGCACTTTGGCGGGAGCTTGTGGCTTTGGATGCGCCGTTCATGCGCCTTGGCGCTGAAGCCGGCGGGGCTGAGATGAGCCTGTTCGACGCCTGTTTGATGATGGAGCAGGCTGGGCGCCGGCTGGCACCCGCGCCGCTGGCGGAAGCCTCCGTGGCCGTGCGTATTCTGGGTGAGATTGGCGGCGAGACGGCGCTGGCGTGGATTGAGAAGCTTCGCGATGGCGAGACGTTGCTGGCGCTGGCCTTGCAGCAGGCCGTGCCTGGCGTGGCGCAGCTGGTGCCTGGCGGTGCCGTGGCCAAGGCCGTGCTGACATTTGATGGCAGCGTACTGGCAATTGAAATTCCCCCCGCCCCTCTCACCGCGCCCCATACATTGGGCGGTGCCGCCATCGGCATTTTTACCCCAGGCGTTGGCGAGCGCATCGTACTTTCCGGCAATGGCGATGCATCCGCCATCTGGGCCGCCGGTGTGGAGGAGTGGAAGATTCTCACCGCCGCCGCACTGATCGGCATGTCGCGCGAAGTGCTTTCCATGGCTGCGGCCTATGCCTGCGAGCGTATCGCCTTCGGCTCGCCCATCGGCACCTATCAGGGCATCGCCCATCCTTTGGCCAATGACATCATCGATGCCGATGGCGCCGCCATGTTCCTGTGGAAAACCCTGCGCTTGATCGCCGATGGCGATGCCGAAGCTGGTGCTGCCATTGCCAGCCTGTTCTGGTGGGCAAGCAAAACCGCGACGATAAGCGTGGCGCATGCGCTGCACACGTTTGGCGGCTACGGGCTGACCAATGAATATGATCTGCAGCTCTACCACCGCCGCGCCAAAGCCTGGGCACTGACACTCGGCGACCCGCGCCAGGAACTGATCCGCGCCGGCCGCCGCCTGTATCTGGGCGAGGCCACGAGCCTGCCGAACCCCGGCCTGGTCGATATAGATTTCTCACCCCCCCAAGGCGGCCAGGAGCTGGCCGACGAGACCCGCGCGCTGTTCAAGCAAATCCTGGACCCCGCCAAGCACCGGCTGGGCGAATCCAATTTCGAATCACATGATTGGGACGTGCATCGCGCCATCGGCAAGGCCGGGCTGCTCTACCCCAACTGGCCCGAAAAATTTGGCGGCCGTAATGCGGATGCCGATTCCACCCGCGCCAGCCTGGCCGTGTGGCAGGAGGTCGGCTACGCTGGCCTGCCGCGCAGCACGACCTCGATGATCGGCCATATCGTGCAGATTTTCGGCACGCCGGAATTGCAGGAAGAAGTGCTGCTGCGCATGGGCACCGGCGAAATCAGCGCCTGCCTCGGCTACACCGAACCCTCCTGCGGCTCCGACGCCTTCGCCGCCAAAACCCGCGCCGTGCGCGATGGCGATGAATGGGTAATCAACGGCCAGAAAATGTTCACCTCCGGCGCCGAATACGCCAGCTACGCCATCATGATCACGCGTACCGACCCGGACGCGCCGAAGCATAAAGGCATTACCATCTTCCTGGTGCCGCTCGACCACCCCGGTATCGAAATCCACCCCGTCCACACCTTCATGGACGAACGCACCAACGCGACCTTCTACACCGATGTGCGCATCCCCGACCGTTACCGTATGGGCGAGGTAAACGCCGGCGCCAAAGTACTAGCGGCGGCCCTGAGCCTGGAACACGGCGGCGGGTATTTCCACAACTACATCCGCCACATGGCGGACGAGGCGGTGGAATGGGCGCGCGAAACAACCCGCGACGGCCGCAAGGCAATCGAAGACACAGACGTGCTGGCCCGGCTAGCCACGGCGCATGTTCACGTACACATCGGCGAAGTGCTATCCGCAAAGGCAATGTGGACACGCCTCGCGGGGGAGAAGGATTTAGCGTTCGGCCCAGCCTCAAAAGTGTTCTCCACCGAGGCGTTCATTACAGACGCCGCAGACCTGCTGGACATGACCGCCCCTTACTCACTGCTACGCGGCAAAGAAGGCCTAAGCGTCATCGAAAAAGGCTACCGCCACGCCACCGCCACCACAATCTACGGCGGCACCAGCGAAGTCATGCGCAGCATGATCGCCGAACGCCGCCTCGGCATGCCACGAAGCCGGGGCTAGTTCTAGGGTTTGGGGTGGTGGTCGGGATAATAGGGGGGCTGGGGTTGGGCTTTGGGGGGTGCCACGCCAACGCCAAGAAGAAAGACAACTGGAGGGTGGGGGGGGGGGTGACGGGCGGGGGGGGGGGGGG
>JAMFRU010000006.1 GCA_026224875.1 Acidocella sp. | reverse complement strand
CTTCATTATCTTGGCCCTGTCGAAAAGGTTAATCAGGCCCCCACCATGAATTTGTCGCCATCCGGAATGAACTGGGTTAGGCGCTGATGCTGGCGGAATTCGCCCATTGGTGGATGAGCCAGATGCGCGCGCTCGCACCCGGCGTGCTGGCCCGTGCCTGCCTTCCGGAAGATGCGCTGATCATCGCCTTCGACGGCCCCGCCGCCGGTATCGAGCAGGCACCCGTCGGCACGCTGCTGCGGCGCCGCCAGGGGAGCGAAAGCGGGCTCGGCATGCTCGATCTCACACACCCTCTGCCTGCCGGCCTGCCGCCGCATCTTGCAACCTGCCCGCGCCTGCCCCCGGGCGCGGTGCTGCGGCGCGAAGTGGTACTGCCGCTCGTCGCCGGGCGCGACCTCACCGCCGTGCTGGGGTACGAGATGGGCCTGCGCAACCCAAGTTTTACGGCGCCGGTCACCCGCACCTCGGACGGCAAGGCGGATCTGTTTTCCCTGCACGTGACGGTCGCAGAGTGACGCCGGGCTTCTCCTTGCCTGACGGAAGGCGCGGCCAGGCCCTGGCCGTGGCCATCACGATCCTCGCCACCGTGCTGCTGTGGATGAGCACGGCCGAGCCACTGATCGGCTGGTACGAGGCGCGGGCGGACGAGCTGACGCAGCAGCAGCGGCTGGCTGTGCATCTGGCCGCGCTGGGTGCGGAAATTCCGGCGCTGCGGGATGCTGTGAGCACGGGCGGGCCGCAATCGGCCAACGACCAGATGCTGCTGGCAGGCGATTCCGACGTGATCGCCGGCGCCAATCTGCAAACGGCACTGCAGGGGCTCGCCGCCCAGTCCGGCACCAGCCTGGATAGCGCCGCCTTGCAGCCCGCCCAGCCGGACGGCGCGGTGCGGCGCATCAGCATGCAGGTGAACGTCACCGCGAGCTGGCCGGTGCTGGTCGCGCTGTGGCAGGCCATCGGCACAGCGCGACCGCGCATGATCGTCAACCAGTTGAATCTGAGCGCGAACAGCCAGACCTTGCAGGTGCAGGCAAGCTTCTTCGTCACCGCTTTTCGCACTGGGTCGCCATGATCTCCTTTCTGAAAAGCCACAATATCCATCCGGCATGGCCGGGACTGGCGGGCACGTTGCTACTCCTGTTCGCTATCCTCTGGCAGCTGCCGGACCCTGCCGCGGCGCCCGGGTATTTTCCCGGCGGCCTTTCCGCCGCGCCGCCATATCTTTCCGACGCCGCCGTCGGCCAATGGGGCAGCACGGCTTTGGCCCGGCCCCTGTTCAGCCCGGGGCGCCACGCGGCCGACCAGCCGGGCGCCAGCGCGGACAGTTCACTGCCGCGTCTTTCCGCCATCATCCTCGTCGACGGCACCGGCACGGCGGTGTTCTCGGCCGACGGCCAGAAGCCGCAACTGGTGAACCAGGGCGGCAACATCGGCGGCTATGTGCTGAACCGCATCGCACCCGACCATATCGAGCTCTCCGGTCCGGACGGCGTGCATACTTTGCACCCGCGCTTCTCCACCACCGCCGCATCCACCGCCACCCCGCCGGGCGGCACGCCCCCGCCCCCACAATCATGATCGAACAAAATTACTGATGTGCAACGTCAATAAACTGGCCCTGCTCACGCTTCTGCTCCTTGGCTCCTGCAAGCTGCCGCCCAGCGCGCCGCCCATGGCCATGCCGGGCGCCGCCGCCATGCCCACGCCGCTACCCGTACCTTCCGACCGCCAGAGCGGGGCGGTGAGCGGCGCCACGGCGCCGGCCTACCCCAGCGCCAGCTACGGACCTACGGCCGCCGTGCCGGCCAGTTCCGGCGCCCCCACCACAGCGGCGGACGGCACCATCTCCTTCAATTTCGCGGATACCGACATCCGCACCATCACGGACCAGATACTGGGCGGCATATTGCATGTGAACTACACCATCGACCCTTCCGTGACCGGCACGGCCACGCTGCGCACGGTAGTGCCGCTGACGCGCGATGAGATGCTGCCGACGCTGCAGACATTGCTGGCGCAGAACAATGCCGTGCTGGTGCAGAATGGCGGCATGTATCGCGTGATGCCTTCGGCCAATGCGGGCGCATCGCTGGCTGCCAATGCGGCGGTGGGCGGCGGGCAGGTGCTGGCGCTGCATTATGCCTCCGCGCCGCAGCTTGCGGCGATGCTGCAGCCTTATGTCGCCAAGGGTGGCGCCATCATCGCGGACCCCAACAGCAATTCTCTGGTCATCCAGGGCGATCCCTCCACGCGCCAGGCGCTGACGGATATGATCCAGGCTTTCGATGTGGATGCTCTGGCCGGGCAGAGTTATGAATTGTTTCCGGTGGCCGATGGTGATGCGCAGGATTTTACCACGGCGTTTACCGGGGCGCTGACCAAGCAGAGCGATGTGAAGACCGCCGCCATGCTCTCGGTGGTGCCGCTGGAGCGCATCGGCGCGGTGCTGGTGATCGCGCGCTCGCAATCGCAGCTGGCCGATGCCGCGCGCGTATATGCCGTGCTGAACCAGGTGCAGCGCGAGACGCTGCGGCAATGGCATGTGTTTTATCTGCGTAACAGCCGCGCCAATGATGCGGCCTATCTGCTGCAGCAGGCGTTTACGCCGGATAATGTAACGGCGCAGCCGACGCCGGCGATGACGCAATCCTCCACCACGCTCTCGGGCAACAACAACAGCAGCAGCGGCGGCTTGACGGGCAGTAGTGAGACGGGCAGCACCGGAAGCAGTATCACCAGCGGCAGCAGCGGGGCCGGCGGGCTGCTGGGCTCATCGGCCACGGCGGATGGCAGCCAGAGCAGCAACACCGGCGGCGGCAATAACACGGCGGCGGCGGGGCAAAACACATCCGGTGCCAGCGCGTTGCTCGGGCCGCTGTCTTCCACCTCTTCCAGCAGCACGGCGTCCAGCATTCGCATCATCCCCGATATTCCGAATAATGCGCTGCTGGTCTATGCCACGCCGCAGGAGGATGACCAGATCGAGGGCATGCTCGCCAAGCTCGACATCATGCCGTTGGAAGTGCGCATCGATGCCACCATCGCCGAGGTGGATCTGACCGGGGCGCTGCAATATGGTACGCAGTTCTATTTCAAATCCGGCGACATCAACGCCGTGCTGAGCAACGCCACGACCTCGGCGCTGGCGGCGAATTTTCCGGGTTTCGTGCTCTCGGGCGCGGGCGGGGATGCGGCACCGCTGGCGATTTCGGCGCTGCAATCCATCACCAAGGTGCGCGTGCTTTCGGCGCCCGAGCTGATGGTGCTGGACGGCCAGGCGGCAAGTTTGCAGGTGGGCGATCTGGTACCTTATCTCAGCCAGACCTCGCAGAGCACCACCACCTCGGATTCTCCGGTGATCAACTCGATCAACTATCAGGAAACCGGCGTGATCCTGCGCGTCACCCCGCATGTGGGTTCGGATGGGCTGGTGACGATGGATCTCGACCAGGAGGTGAGCGGCGTCTCGCCCGACATCACCACAACGGGGCTCAATTCGCCGACCTTCACGGAGCGTACCGTGACCTCGCGCATCGCCATTCAGGACGGACAGACGATTGGCCTGGGCGGGCTGATTTCCGACAACGACCAGCAAGGCAATTCCGGCATTCCGGGCTTGAAGAATATTCCCCTCCTGGGCGGGCTGTTCGGCACCCAAACCAACAACCGTACCCGCGAGGAATTGCTGGTGCTGATCACCCCGCATGTCATCCGCGACCAGCAGCAGGCGCTGGATCTGACACAAGACATGCAGCAGCAACTGCCCAACGCCGCCACGGTGCCCACCGGGCTGCAATCCACCCCCTTCGCCGGCTCAGCCGCCCCCGACGAAACCGTGCTCCAGAAATACGGCAGGCAGCAATGACACGCAGCCCTATCAGTGATCGGGGCTTCGCCCTGCTCATCGTGCTGTGGAGCCTGGTGCTGATCGCGCTGCTCACCACGCAGCTCCTCGCCGGCAGCCGCACCGCCCTGCACCTCGCCGCCAATCTGCGCGACGCCGCCGTGGCCCAGGCCAGCGCCGACGGCGCGATCAACCAGGCCGTGTTCCATTTGCTCGCCGAAGGCAACAACGGCTGGCAACCCGACGGCACGCCGCATGTGCTCGTCGTCGGCGGGCTGCCCGTGACCGTGCTGGCCATCAGCCTCGCCAGCAAGATCAACCCCAACCTCGCCTCAACCCCCCTGCTCGCCGGGCTGTTCCAGGCCTGCGGCGCCAGCGACCGCCAGTCACACACGATCGCCGACGCCATCATCGCCTGGCGCAGCAATGCCGTCTCACCGCAGGCGGCCCAGGACCGGCTCGCCGCCTACCGCCAGGCCAACCTACCCTACGGCCCGCCCGCCCACGGTTTCGACGACCTCGCCCAGCTCTCCAACGTCGCCGGCATTCCTCCCGCCCTGCTCGCCGCCGCCCTGCCGCACATGAACCTGTACCAATCCACCGACCCAGACCCCAAACTCACCGACCCCATCGTCCTCCAGGCCCTGACCATCTCCGGCCAGACCGGCTCCAGCAGCACCCAATACAACGGCGCCAACCCCGTGGTACAAATCGACGCCGAAGCCCTGGGCCCCTCCCACCTCGCCATCCACCGCCACGCCATCGTCAGCCTCGCCGGCCCGGGCACACCGCAGCCGTACGAGTTCATCGCGCTCTATTGAGGCTGG
>JAMFRU010000137.1 GCA_026224875.1 Acidocella sp. | reverse complement strand
GCCATATCAAAAGCGTCGCCGCCTTCGTCAAACTAGCCATGATCAAAATCATGCTCCGAAGACTCGCAAGGAAGGTCTCATGAGAAACTTCTTGGATGGGCTCTCAGGCCCCAGCGGGGTCGAGGGGGAGAGCCCTCGCCTTTTTCTCCTCAAACAAGCGCCGGAACCCGGGCTACCTTGCGGGTGGGTACCGCGCGGGCCGTGGCTTGTTTGCCGGTTTCGAAGCGGGCGAGGAGTTGGGCTATTTCGGCGGCTTCGCGGGCGAGGTTCTGGCTGGCGGCGGCGGATTCTTCGACCATGGCGGCGTTTTGCTGGGTCATCTGGTCCATCTGGTTCACGGCAGAGTTCACCTGGCCGAGGGCGCCAGATTGTTCGCTGGCGCTGGCGGCGATTTCACCCACGGCGATGTTGATGGTGGCGACGTGGGCTGCGATGCGGTCCAGCGCCTGGCGGGCGTCGCCTACGGATTTGACGCCGCCGGCGACTTCCTGGCCGGAGGCGCTGATGAGGATTTTAATCTCCTTGGCGGCATCGGCGGAGCGCTGGGCCAACGCCCTCACCTCGGTTGCGACCACGGCAAAGCCACGCCCGGCATCGCCGGCGCGGGCAGCCTCGACCCCGGCATTGAGCGCGAGGAGGTTGGTCTGGAAGGCGATTTCGTCGATCACGCCGATGATATTGGCGATCTGGGTGGAGCTGGCGTCGATGCGCGCCATGGCCTGCACCGCCTCGGCCACCACGGCACCGGAGGTTTCGGTGTCGGCCTTGGCGTTGCGTACCACCTCGCGCACTTGCGCGGCGCCCTCGGCGGTTTTGCGCACGGTGGCGGTAATCTGGTCCAGCGCTGCTGCGGTTTCCTCCAGGCTGGCGGCCTGGCGCTCGGTGCGCTCGGCCAGAAGATCGGCCGTTTTGCTCACCGCGGCGGCATTTTCATGGATGATGATTCCGGATTCCGCGATGTTCTGCATGGTGCCGCGCAGGCCGTGGACGGAGGCGTTGAATTCGGTGCGCAGGCGGTCCATCGAGGGCGGTAGTTTTTCGGTGACCTCGGCCGTTAAATTACCGCGCGCCATGCCGGACAGAGCATCGCCGATGAGGGCGATGTTGCGGATGTCCTCGGCGAGGTTGATGGCAAATTTGACGACCCGGATGACCTGACCATCGGGCCCGAAAACGGGGTTGTAGCTGGCCTGCATCCAAACTTCGCGCCCGTTTTTGCCAACCCGCTTGCACTCGCCGACGAAAAACTCGCCGCGGTTCAGCTTCAGCCAGAATTCCTTGTACTCCGCGCTCGCGGCATAGGCCGGCTCGGCGAACATCGCATGTTTCTGGCCGACGATCTCGTTACGATCATAGCCGACCGCTTTGAGGAAATTATCGTTGGCGTTGATGATCGTGCCGTCCGGCTTGAACTCGATATAGGCCTGCGAGCGGTTGATGGCGGCAATCAACGCCGCATCCCGCTCAGCCATCGCATGCGCCACCGTAATGTCCAGCGCCAGCTTAATGATTTTAACGACTTTGCCGCCGCGCCCCAGAACCGGAGTGTAGGAGGCCTGCAGCCAGATCGGCTGGCCATTTTTGGCGACGCGCTGATACACGCCGCTGTCGAACACACCGCGCCGCATCTTGGACCAGAAATCTGCATATTCGGGCGCGACCGCGTAGGAAGGCTGCACAAATATACGATGGTGCTGCCCGCGCAGCTCCGCCCCGGTATAGCCCATGACCTTCTGGAACACATCGTTCGCACCGAGAATCACACCATGCGGCGTGAACTCAATAATGGCGAAAGAGCTGCGCAGCGCGCGCATCGCCGCCACTTCCTTGAAAATCCCAGGCCCGGCCATGCTGCTCTCCTCTGATATGCCTGCAGCAGTAACCATCAAACCTTAAGACCCACCTAAGCCGGTGCCGGGACGCCAAGAAGGAAAAAGACAAGGGGGCTCTGCCCCCCTCGCACGGCTATCGCATTTGACCGAGGACCGAGCGTGCGAATTCGTCTGACGAGCCTGCGCGCTTTCGTTTACGTCTGACAGAGATGTCTGGTCGT
>JAMFRU010000136.1 GCA_026224875.1 Acidocella sp. | reverse complement strand
TGCAGCCTGGTCCAGCGCCGCACGTGCCCGGGCAAGCTTCTTTGGCGCCAATGCGTTGGGCACGATGAAAAAACCTTCCTCATGCAACTGTCTGCGGGCATCTTCGCTTATCACTTCCGTTATCCTTACACTGGTTGGGTGAATAGACCGCAGGCGAAGGCGGCGAACAAATTAAAATGATTGTAAATCGTCCGGGCGATTGTGGCCGGGGCGGCGCACGGTGCCGGGTAGCATTGTTCAAATAAAATGATCATTTCCAGCTGCATTCACCCCTGTAAACCGCGGCGCTAAAAAAATTACACTGTATAATTTTTTTCTTGACGACCCGCCGATTTGAGAGGATTAAGCCATTAATAAGTGATTTGGGGGAAAAACGGATGGCCACTGTGCTAGAGCCGAATAAGACCAAAATTGCCAAGCGTGTCTTTGAGATATTCGAATTCTTCTGCGACAATGGGCAGAAGGCGACGGTGATGGATATCGTGCGCCGGTATGGACGGCCGCAATCGAGTACTTCGGAGCTGCTGTCCAGTTTGGTGGAGATGGGGCTGCTGTATAAGGACCCGCGCTCACGCTCCTATACGCCGACGCCGCGAATCGCGGCACTCGGGACCTCGGCTCAGCCGGAGATTATCCGGGACGGCGGGCTGTTTACCTTGATGGACAGGCTGGCCGAGCAGACGGGCAAAAGTGTTGCCTTGTTTGGCATGGTCGGCACGCATGTGCAGGTGTTCCGGCTCTCGTCGGGGATTGAGCCGATTGCGCATAAAATTGCCTATGGCGCATCCGAACAGATATCGGCAAGTACGGCCGGACTGCTGCTGCTTTCCACATTCGCGCCGGACCAGGCCGCGCGTATGTTGTGGCGTTTGAACGCCGAGGCTGAGGCGCACGATAAATTTGATTTATGCGAACTGAAGGAGCGCGTTGCCGCGTTTCGCCGGCAGGGGCATGCGGTGGGTAGTGCGGGGTTTGCGCCGGGCGTGCAGGTAGCGGCGACACTGCTGCCGCGCTCCAGCATCAGGCGGCCGCTGGCACTTGGTGTCATCTATCCGGAATGCGTCGATGCCGATACCGGGGCGCTGATCGCGACGATGAACCAGGGGATTGCCAAATGTGCGGCACCTCAGGTCGGCAATTATTATGTGCCAGCTGCCAAGCCGTATAAAATCGCGGTTTGATATTCGGCACCCATATCCATAGAATTTCCGCATTGGGGTGATGGATATGGATGCGCGGATGCCACAAAAAGTGTCTCTTGGCATGGTCGGCTCATCGAGCGGCGCGCAGCTGGTGCGCTGGGATGAGCGGGATGTGATGCTGTATGCGATCGGCATCGGTGCCGGGCTGGGCGCGCCGGCGCGGGTGTTGGGTTTCACCACCGAAAATAGCGGCGGCGTGACCTTGCGGGTGATTTCCAGTTTTCTCACCATTCTTGCTGCAAAGCAAAGGCCGCCGGCATTGCAGATGCTCGATGAAGGCCAGTTTCTGCATGGCGAACAGAGTATTGAATTATCGCGCCCGCTGCCGCCGTCGGGGCAGGGGTTTCTGCGCTGTGAGATCGACGAGGTGCTGGATAAAGGCACTGGCGCGATTGTCTCGATCACGGCGACTTTGCGGGATGATGATGCGGCGCGCACGCTGATCGGCCGCAGCCGCATGCGGATTTTTGTGCGTGGCGCTGGCGGGTTTGGCGGGCCGCGCGGGGGAGTAGAAATTTTTCAGCTGCCGGGGCGGGTGTCGGATGCGCGGATTGTGCAGCAGACGCGGCCGGAGCAGGCATTGCTGTATCGGCTGTCGGGTGATCGCAACCCGCTGCACAGCGATCCGGCATTCGCCACGGCGCGTGGTTTTGAGGGGCCGATTCTGCATGGGCTTTGCACATATGGCTTTGCCTGCCGGGCATTGATCGAGACTGTGTGCGAGGGCGACCCGGCGCGGCTGCGGGCGATGGACGGGCGGTTCCGCACGCCGGTATATCCTGGTGATACGCTGACGACTGAAATCTGGAACGAAGCCGGTGGTGCCGTGATGTTTCAGACAATCGATGGCCGCGGCAATGTGGCGATCGAACGGGGCAAGGCAGTTATCGCTGGTTAGCCGTTGCCCATCGCATCGAGAAGCTTGCCGGGATTGAGAATATTTTTGGGATCGATGGCGTTCTTGAGGCTGCGCATCAGAGCGAGCTCCGCGGGTGAACGTGTCCATGACAGAAACGGTGCGCGTGACACGCCGATGCCGTGTTCGGCCGCGATCGAGCCGCCGACATCGCGCACCGCGTTGAAGATCGCCGTATCGAAACCGTGCTGGATCTCTGGGTTCATCTGGCCAGTGCTGACGATTGCATGCAGATTTCCGTCGCCGGCATGGCCGTAGAATAATATTTTTGCAGCAGGATAGGCTTGCGCCAGATTTTGCCCGGCCTGCGCTGCGAAAACCGGCATGTAGCCGATGCCCATGCTGACATCGTATGAGGCGAAGGGGCGCAAAGGGGTTAAGCCTGGCGTCATGTCTTCGCGAATCGCCCAGATGGCTTCGCGTTCGCGCTCGGATTGGGCGATCACGGCATCTTGCATCACGCCTTCCTCGATCAGCCGCATCAGCGTGCGTTCGAATTGTGCGAGGTCATAGTCCGCATCGCCGCCCATGGCTTCGACGATGACGTAAAAGCCGTGGCCGAGCGCCATCGGGCGCGGGCGTTGTGGCAACTGGGCTTCGGTCATGGTGGCGAAGAAATTGGACCACATCAGCTCGAAGGAGGAGAGGCGGCCGGAGAGGACGACTTCCAAGTGGCGCAGCACGGTAATGGCCTGTTCGAAAGTCTCGGTGGCGATGAGCGCTGTCTGGCGTGAGCTTGGCAGCGGGCGCAAGCGTAATACCGCGCGGGTGACGATGCCGAGCGTGCCTTCGCTGCCGATGAGCAGATGCTTCCAGTTGTAGCCGGCATTGTCCTTCAGCATTTTGGTGAGCGAGGAGACGATGGTGCCGTCGGCGAGCACGGCTTCCAGCCCGATCACCATGTCGCGCATCATGCCCCAGCGTAGCACGCGGTTGCCGCCGGCATTGGTGCCGATGACGCCGCCGATGGTGGCCGAGCCGCGCGCGCCCAGATCGAGCGGTAGGAGCGCGCCTTGCGCTTCGGCGGTCTCTTGCACGGTTTGTAATATGCAGCCGGCCTCGATCGTCATGGTCATCGACAGCAGGTCGATCTCGACGATGCTGTTCATCCGCTCCAGGGACAGAGCCAACCCGCCATTTGCGGGTACGGCGCTGCCGACCGTGCCGGTCTGGCCGCCGATGACGGTGATGGGCATAGCCTCCTCCGCCGCGAGTTTCACGATTTCGGAAACCTCGGCAGTGGTTGCCGGTTTGACGAGGATGGCGGGGTGGGATTTGTACTTGCGGGTGATGTCGATGCGGTAATGCTCGCCGATGGCATCGCCGGTCAGCACATGCCGTTCGCCGATGAGTGCTGCAAGCGTTGCTGCCAGCTCCATCTCAGCCCTCTTGGCTGATTTTGAGCGCGTACTTGGGGCAGACGCGCACCGCGGCCTCGGCTTTTGCCAACAGGGCGTCGGGCACGTCGTCGCGCAGCACGATGAGATTGTCATTGTCGTCGATTTCGAGCAGTTCCGGCGCCTCGATCGTGCAGACGCCGTTGCCGTCGCACAAGGGCCAGTCCACCACCAGTTTGTTTGCCATAAGTTTGCTCCCTCGCAATTGCGGCTTGCCACATGAATCAGTCATTTTGCTATGAGCGGCGGGTGTAAAAATCAATTTGCGCGCGGGTTGCATCGCGGGGCCGGTATTGCGGCGGTAATATTAGCGTTTCGATGGCAGGCAAATTAGCGCAGGTGGCTAGATTATGCGATTTGAAGAGGATGCCACGATGTCTGCGAGCACGGTCAGCGCCATGGATTATGACCCGTTTTCTCCCGCGGTGATGAACGACCCGCTGCCGTATTACAAGGTGCTGCGGCGCGACCATTCGGTGTTCTACAGCGAAAAATACGACGGGTTTTTCGTCTCGCGGTTTGACGACATCATGGAGATGCTCAGCCATACCGACAACAGCCTGCTGCAGAGCGAGGGCTCGCTGCCCAAGCCGGCCGCGTTGCGCGTGCATAATGCGGCTGCCCCCGTGATGCCAGGGACCGATCCTTTTCCGATATCGCAACGCCTGGGTATGCCGGTGCATGGAGAGGTGCGTCGTGCGCATGTCAAACCGATGATGCCGCGCCATGTCATGCAGCTTACGAAGTTTGTGCGCGATCTGGCCAGCGCCCGGCTTGAGGAATTACTGGGGAGGCAAAAATTCGATCTGACCAAGGATTACGGCGGCAGGATCTCCGCCGGCGTCATCATGCATCTGATGGGCATGCCGCTGGAACTCGCCGATGAGGCGCTGGCCATTGTCAATTCCGGCACGCGCACTGACCCCGAGCTTGGCGGTTTTGATTCCAGTGCGGTGGCGATGCAGGCGATCCAATGGTATCTGCCCTATGTGCAGGCGCGGTTTGATGCGGGTGCGGATGGCAGTGTGCCGATGGTGGATGGGCTGATCAACTGGCGTTTTGAGGGCAGGGCGCTGAGCACGATTGAGGTGGCGCAGAATCTGGTCTGCGCCTTTATCGGCGGGACCGAGACGGTGCCGAAGATTGCGGCGCACGGTTTGATGGAGCTTGCGGCACGGCCGGAACAATTGCGCGCGGTGCGGGAGAATCTGGAAGCCAATGTGCCGAAATTGGTGGAGGAGATGATCCGTTTTTGCGCGCCGGCGCAATGGTTCATGCGCACGGCGCATAAGGATATCACCATCGCCGGCCAGGCCATCCGCCCGGGCCAGCGCGTGTTCTTCATGACGGCCTCGGCGCTGCGCGATGAACGCGAGTTCCGTAATCCGGATGAGTTCCAATGGGACCGGGAAATCCCGCGCGTGCTGTCCTTCGGGCATGGGATGCATTTCTGCATCGGCGTGCATGTCGCCCGTATGGAGTTGCAGGTGCTGGTGGAGACCTTCCTGCGCCGCGTGCCGGACTTCAACATCGAGATGTTCCGGATGGATCAGGCGGTGCGTCATCCCTCCAGCTTCCAATGGGGTTGGAACAGCCTGCCGGTGAAGATCGGCTAAGGTTTTTCAAAGGCATAAGCGGTTAAGCATCGTCTCCACGTAGTCGGCGCGGGATTTTGGCGCCGCTTCGGCTGCCGGGGTAGCGTTTGTTATAGCGTGTAACATACGCAAAATATTTCGGGAGAGTGACCATGGAATTTCGCTTGTTGATCAAGGGCGGCACGGTGGTGGATGGGTCTGGCGCGCCGGTCAGAGCTGCCGATGTGCGGGTGCGGGCGGGACGTATTACGGAAGTGGCGCCGGGGCTGCAGCCGGCCAAGGGTGAACGCGTGATCGATGCCGCGGGCTGCTATGTCACGCCGGGGTTTATCGAGACGCATAACCATTGGGATGGCGGGGTGTGGTGGGCGCCGAATATGGAGCCGCTGCCGGCTTATGGCGTTACCACCTCGATCAACGGCAATTGCGGGTTCTCCATGGCCCCGGCCTCGCCGCGCGCCGAGGACAAAGCCGACATCATCGATATTTTCAATTTTTTCGAGGATATTCCGCAGGCGCCGATGGAAAGCCTGGTGCCGTGGGACTGGAGCACGTGGAGCGAGTACAAGGCCTCAATGCAGCACCAGGTGAAGCTGCCGCTGAATTTTGCTTCGTTCTGCGGGCATATTGCTTTGCGGCTGTTCGTGATGGGGCAGGAGGCGTGGAACCGTGTGGCGAGCCCGGCGGAAATTGCGCAGATGTGTGCGCTGCTGGACGATGCGCTGCGGGCGGGAGCGATGGGGCTTTCCTCCAACCAGTTGGATTACGACCGGCATGAACGCCCGCTGCCCTCGCAGCGCGCCGATGATGCCGAATATAAGGCGCTGTTTGAGGTTGTGGCGCGGCATGAGGGGGCGACGGTACAGGTGATCGTCGACCATTTTATGCGCATGACGGGGCCGGACCAGACCGAGCGCATGGGGCGGATTGCCAAGGAAACCGGGGTGCGGCTGCAATGGGCCGGGCTGCCGACGCTGAAATTTCAGGCCAAGGTGGGCGAGCGTTCGGCGGTGCTGCATCAGCAGTTCAAGGATGAGGGGCTGCCTTTCGTGACCGGCTTTCATCATGTGTCGCCGACGTCGGTGATCAATTTCAAGCGCTCGCTGGTGTTTGCGCAGAATGGCAATCCGGTGTGGCAGGAAGTGATCGATGCCGATGGCTGGGAGAAGAAGGCGGCGATGCTGTCCGATCCGGCGTGGCTGGAGCGGGCGCGGGAGGGGTGGAAGAACCAGTATCCGCACTCCTATCTGCATAAGCCGGAGACGCTGACCTTGCGGGAGAGCGAGACGGGTTATGGGCCGGTTGGGATTACGTTGGCCGATTATATCGCGCAGAACGGGTTCGATCATCCGTCTGATGCGTTGGCGGAATGGGTGCTTAATAATGGGGCTGAATCCGTGGTGCATAAGAAATCATGGGAGCGGGATGATGATCTGCTGGTGCAGCTGCTGAAAGACCCTAATTCTGTAGGCAATATTTCGGATGCGGGGGCGCATGGCAAAATGTTCTGCGGGGCCGGGGATAATGTTTATCTGCTGACGGATTTTGTGCGGGACCGTGGCGTGCTGACGATCGAGGAGGGGGTGCATAACCTTACCGGCAAGCTCGCCGGCTTTTTCGGGCTGCATGACCGCGGGTTGATCGAGGTGGGCAAGGTGGCGGATATTACGGTGTTCAACCTTGCCGAGATCGAGCGCCGGCCGGAGGAGAAGATTTGGGATGTGTGGGATGGTGAGGGCGGGCGCACATATCGCTACACCCGTGCCGCGGCACCGATGCGGCTGACATTGGTGAATGGCGTGCCAACTTTCGATAATGGGGCTTTCACCGGCCGTTTCCCTGGCGCCTTCATCGGCCCGGAGCATACTGTCGCGCAGGCCGCCGCGGCTGAATGAGTGCATCTTCCAAAACAGCCGGCATGGTTGCGTTTGCGCAGGCGCGCAAACTCGACAGCCGTGAACGGTTGCTGAATGCAGCCGCCATGCTCTTTCGGGAGCATGGCTATCTACCGGTGTCGATTGACGATGTGGCCGCGGCGTCGGGGGTTAGCCGGGTGACCTTCTACCGGCATTTTGCGAACAAGGCGGCTCTGGCGATTGCCCTTTTCTGCCAAGCGGCGGCGAAGGCTTTGCCGCGCTATTTGCGGGTGCGGGACGATGATTTTCGCGACCGCGCGGTGATCCACGCCTGGCTGTCGGAACTGTTTCTGGCCGACCGCGCTGACCGCCGTTTGCTGCAGGTTTTTACTCAGGTTAATGCCATCGAGCCCGGTTTTACCCAAAGCGCGCATGGTTTTATCGGCGATATCATCGGTGGGCTCGGCTTGCGTATCCTGGCCTTCACGGCGCGGCCGGATGAAGCCTACGAACGCCGCCGCTGGCTACAGGCGTGGCTGTTGATTTATGAAATCCTCGACCAAAGCAACCATGCCGCGCGTGATGTCGAGCCGGCATCGGATCCGCTGCTGATTGACATTCTGGCCGATAAATTTTTTGACTTCGTCAATACGCCGGTCTGACTGTTGCATAACACACGGCGTTGAACGAGGAGATGGATCCGTTGCCAATCGAACTGAAAATACTGGCTCTCAGCGCCATATTGTTGCTGGTGCATGTTTTTGCCGCGGCGCAGGCCAAGACCAAGCAATATGGGGCGGAATGGAATATGGGTGCGCGCGATGCGGAACTGCCGCCGTTGAACCCGGTGGCGGGGCGGTTGGTGCGTGCGCAGGCTAATTTCCAGGAGACTTTGCCGATCGCGATCATCGCGCTGGCCGGGGTGGTGCTGGCTGGGCGGGCCAGCGGGTGGACGGCACTCGGTGGCTGGATCTGGCTGGGGGCGCGGGTTGTGTACCTGCCACTCTACGGTTTCGGTGTGCCGAAAATCCGTACCGCGGTGTTTCTGCTGAGCCTGGTTGGTCTCGGCTTGGCGATCTGGCCGCTTTTATTTGGCTAATCCGGGCGCCGGGGTTTGACTGGGCGGTAATAGCTCAGATCGTCCCGCCCGCGGCTGGCGGTGCGCAGCGGGCTATATTGCGGGTTGCCGGCTTCAGCGCTCCGGTCCGCTGTTTCCTTGATATCGAAGGTTTTCTCGATGACACAGACGCGGTTGGCGATTTTCCACTCGCCGTCGCGGCGCTGGAAATGGTCGATATACCGGCCGATCGATAATAGATGCGGCGGTGTGCGGTTGGCGCCGATGAAGGTTTAATAGGTTTCCGTATAGGCGTCATCGCCATCCAGCTCGCATGTGTGGTTGTTGATGCCGTGATGATGGACGGTGTTGTATTCACCGTGATAGGCGAGGGCCCAATGTGTGAAATCATCCGCCGAGCCGGCGAAGATATGATGATCATCGACGGCATCGTCATGATAGCAGGAGCGCAGGATGTCGCGGTCGAGCCGGTCGATGCTGCGCGCATAGCGTAATAATACTGACCAGATCTCGTGCCGGTCGATGAGTTCGCGCAGCTTCTTTTCGAGTGCTTCATCCATGGTGGAAATGTCTCCTTGCTTTGGCGGTAATTGCGTCGCCATGCGCCGTTCTTGTCAACTGTCTATTTGGCAGGTGAGGATCTGCCTCGTCTTGACTTTGCGGCTTTTTCAATCTGAGCTAGAAAATTCTGAGGATGTCTCCGGCCCGCCCCCTGTTTCATGGTTTTTTAGATTTTTATGATGGACGAGACGGGCGTTTGAATTAGTGTAGTATGCGATGGTCACGAAACTGGCGAAGCAGCCGAAAGCTCAGCAATCCAAACCCGAGACGCCGGAGAAGGAGCGTTATAATCTTCTGGGGCAGCGCCTCGGCCGCAAGGGGCAGGAGACGCGCGAGCGGATATTGACGGCGGCCCTGCGGCTGATCGAATCATCCGAGGATTCAGTGATCACCCTCTCGGCGGTTGCCCGTGAGGTTTCGGTCCGCATGCCAAATCTCTACCGCTATTTTCCGGATCTGGGAGAGCTTGTGCTCGCCTGCCTGAAGAGGGTCATGGATACGGCGGACGGGGCCTATATGGATCGTCTCCGGGTCAGATGGCCTGAGGAGACGCTTGAAGATGCGGTGCTCGATTTTCTCCGTGCGCACCACAGATTCTGGCAGGTTCATACGCGTATCCTACATATGCGTAACAGTTTGGCCGATGCGGGTGATCAACGCTTTGTCGAATATCGCTATGTGAACTCGCGCCCGATTGCACGATTGCTGATTCTGCAGATGGATGGGGAGCCAGACGATGCGGAGGCGCCCTGCGCTGACATGGCGACTGTCGTGTTGACGTCGTTTGAACGTCTTTCGACGGTGATCACAAATCCGCCGTTTCGTAGGATTGCTGCAATGTCTGGCGTTTTCGACGAGCCAGCCTATGTTGACCGGCTGATGAAGGTGGAGGCGACGATGATTGCGCTGGTGATCCGCCAGCAGCGTGTTGCGGCATCTCCGGCTGCCCAGGCGCCTTGGCGCTGATCCCGTAAGGGACGGGGCGGGGCTGCGCGCTGGGCCCTGATCATAGGCCCATTTAAACGTCGTGGGGGCGATGCATGGGGGCCAAAAATTGCCCGGCGGTGACCGGCGATTATGCTCGCCTTGGTTGCCTGCCCCTGGCTAGGGGATGGGCCGCCGCCGCAAAATCCGGAGTATCCGGTGCGGCTTGCCAAAGCATCAGACGAGAGGTCGCAGTTTGCCCATGACGAGTTCGAACCATCATCAGGCGCTGCACGCCCTGGTCGGCGATACTGCACATCTGCGTGAAGCGCTGAAGGCGGCGGATGTCGCGCCGCTGCTTATGGTGCTGATCCATCTGGGCGGGGACCCGGCGTGGTTGGAACGGGTCAGGCCGTTCATCGAAGGTCCGTGGAGCTTTCATGAGCATGCGCCCGAGGCGCTTAAGGTGGAGCTGCGCGAGGCCGTGGTGGCCATTCTCTCCGATTATGCCCGCACCGGGCAAGAGCTGCCGGTAACCCCGCCGATGCATCTGCTGCCGCAGATGCTGGATGTATGCACCGGCCAGCATGTGCCGCCGGAATATTATCCGCTGGTGCTGGAGGAGATGGACCTCGCCGATAGTGATCCGAAGACCGTGCAATGGCGCAAGACGCCGGCCCCCGAGGTGCTGCAGCATTTTCAGACATTGGTAATCGGCGCTGGATTTTCAGGCATCGCTATGGGGATAAAACTGCAGGAAGCGGGTGTTCCCTTCACCATCATCGAGAAGAATGAAGAGGTCGGCGGCACTTGGTATGAGAACAGCTATCCGGGCTGCGGCGTGGATACGGCCAATCATTTTTATTCTTATTCCTTCGCCATCAATCATGATTGGGACCATCATTTCGCCAAGCGCGATGAGATTTTCAGCTACATCAAGCGCAATGCCGATGCTTTCAGCCTCGCGAAAAAAATCCGCTTCAACGAGGAAGTGCTGAGTGTGTCCTGGGATGAGGCCAGCGCGTTGTGGCGATTGGAAACCCGTAAGGCCGATGGCTCGCTGCATACGCTGACCGCCAATGTGCTGGTGAGCGCGGTAGGCCAGCTCAACCGGCCGCAGATGCCAAATATTCCGGGACTTTCCGATTTCGAAGGACCTGCCTTTCATACCGCGCGCTGGGACCATGCGGCGCAGATTGCGGGCGCCCGGGTGGGGATGATCGGCACCGGGGCGAGCGGCATGCAGGTGGGGCCGGCGATTGCGCCGATTGTCGAGAAACTCAAGATTTTCCAGCGTTCGCCGCATTGGGCGATGCGCAACCCGCTGTATTTTGAGCGCGTGACCGATGACAAGAAATGGGTGCTTAAAAATATCCCGTTCTATGCCAAATGGTTCCGTTTTCAATTGTTCTGGTCGTCTTCCGATGGCTTCCATGCCATGCTGCAGCGCGATCCGGACTGGACTGACCAGGCGCGGTCGCTGAATGCGGCCAATGCGGTGGTGCGTGAGCAGCTGGAGGCGCATATCGCGTCCGAGGTTGGCCACGATCCGGAGCTGATCCGTAAGGCGACTCCGGTTTACCCACCTTATGGCAAGCGCATGCTGCGTGATAATCATTGGTACCGCATGCTGGTTCTGCCCAATGTCGAGCTGATTACGGAGGACATCGATCATATCGAAAAAGATGCCATCGTTACCGCTGACGGTGTGCGCCACGAGGTTGATGTGCTGGTGCTGGCCACCGGTTTTCAGGCGCGCAGAATGCTGACGCCGATGCATATCGAGGGGCGCGATGGAATCACTATCCGTGACAGCTGGGGCGAGGATGATCCGCGCGCGCACCTCGGCATCACCGTGCCGGGATTTCCAAATTTCTTCATCATCTATGGGCCGAATACCAACCTGGCGCATGGCGGTAGTGCCGTGTTCCATTCGGAATGTCAGATTCGCTACATCATGCAGGGTATTCGCGAGCTGGTCGAGAGCGGCAGCGCTTCGCTTGAGGTGAAGGCGGAGCCGTTCTGGGATTATCAGCACAAGGTTGATGAGGCGCACAACAAAATGGTGTGGTCGCATCCTGGGGTGGATAATTGGTACAAGAATGCGGCTGGCCGGGTGACGCAGAATTCCCCCTGGCGCCTGGTGGATTATCGCAATTTCACAGAAGTGTTCGAGCCGTCGGAATATGTTTTCAGCCCGGTGAAGAGCGCCGTGGAGGCCGCGGAATGACTCTGCAATCTTTGCTGAAACCGCGGTCGATTGCGATTATTGGTGCGTCTTCCAATGCGACGCGTGTTGGCGGTATCCCGATGGATCTGCTGGTACGCGCTGGGTTTGAGAGATTATATCCGGTCAATCCGAAAAATACCGAGATCCAGGGGCGGGCTTGTTTCGCCGATATCGAATCGGTGCCGGAGGTTGTGGATCTGGTGCTGCTGGCGATCGGTGCTGAAGATGTGCTGGCGTATCTGGAGCGGTGCCATGCACGCGGGATAAAGGCGGCGATTGTTTTCGCGGCCGGCTATGCCGAGACAAATGAGGCCGAGGGCATTACGCGGCAGGAGGCGCTGACCGCTTTTGCCAAACGGACCGGCATGCGCGTGGCCGGGCCCAATTGCATGGGTAATGCCAATTTCAACGATAATGTCTTCACCACGTTCGGCACCAGCTTCCAGCCGGGTGACCCCGCCGGCAGCACGGCGCTGCTGACGCAGAGCGGCAATATGTGCGCGACGGTGTACCGCATGGCGCGGCGGGCCGGGGTGGCGTTCAGCCATGTCATCAACACCGGTAACGAGGCGGATGTCGATTTCGCCGACTATCTGGCGTTTCTGGCGGAAGATTCTGCAACCGATGCGGCGCTCTGCTATATTGAAGAGCTGCGCGATGGCGCGGCGTTTTTGAAGGCCGCGGCCGCCTTTCGCGCCGCCGGTAAATTGTTGACCGTGTACAAGGTGGGCGCCAGCGAGAAGGGGGCGGAAGCGGCGCGCTCGCATACCGCGGCGCTGGCCGGGGATAGTGCCGCTTATGACGCCGCTTTTGCCGCCACGGGTGTGGCGCGCGCGGCTGAGCTGGGCGGGTTGGCGGATCTTGCGTATCTGCATGGTTTTGGCGCGAAGATTGCCGGTAATGGCTGTGCGATCCTCAGCGTTTCGGGGGCAGCCGGTGCTATTCTGTCCGATGCGATTTCGTTGAATGGCGGCACGGTGCCGACCTTTCCTGAATCTGTTCAGGCGCCTTTGCGTGCGAGTATTCCGGCGTTCGGCATGGTTTCGAACCCTGTTGATCTTACCGGAAATCTTGTCAATTCGAATGATTTTCTGTTCGAGGCCGCCAGGCTTGCTTTGAGCCCGGATGATGTGGATGTGCTGATCGTCTTCCTGCCGGGGTATTTTCTTGACCGGGCGCTGGACCAGTTGCAACGCGCCGCGGCGA
Organism: Acidocella sp.; assembly: GCA_026224875.1. Taxonomy (GTDB): domain Bacteria; phylum Pseudomonadota; class Alphaproteobacteria; order Acetobacterales; family Acetobacteraceae; genus Acidocella. The sequence goes on along the minus strand of JAMFRU010000136.1, from coordinate 8,503 downwards.
TGGCGGCGAAGCAGATTGTGGTGGTGGATACGTTTGCGTTGGGTGACAGGGCAAAACTTGCCGCCGCCGGCATTGCTTATTTTGACGATTTTGATCGTGCGGCGCGGGCGATCTGTATCTATGGCGCGTGGAAGATGGGCGGCGCCTTAACGCTGAAGCCGGCGGCCGCGAAGGCAAGCTGGCCGGCGTTTCCTGTCGGCGAGCCGGCCCTGTCTGAGACCGCTGCGAAAGAGGCGCTGGCGGCATTTGGCGTGCCGGTGGTGCATGACGCGCTGGTGCATAGCGAGGGGGAAGCCCGGGAGGCGGCGCGGCGCATCGGCTTTCCGCTGGTTGCCAAGCTGGTCAGCCCCGATGTGGCGCATAAGACCGAGCATGGGTTGATCCGGCTCTCGCTCAAGACGGAGGATGATGTGACCGCAGCCTATAATGCGATGGTGGCCAAGGCCCAGTCCATGCCGAATGTGCGGATTGAGGGGGTGACGCTGGAGCCGATGCTTGCCGGCGGGGTGGAAATTCTCGCCGGGGTGACGCGCGACCCGGTGTTTGGCTGGATGCTCACCGTCGGCCTCGGCGGGGTGTGGACCGAGCTGATGAAGGATGTGCGGCACCGGCTGCTGCCGGTGGATGCGGCGGGTGCCGAAGAGATGCTGCGCGGTTTGAAGGGTTTTAGGCTGCTCGATGGCTACCGGGGTGCGCCCAAGGCTGATGCGGCGGCGGCGGCGCGGGCCATTGCGGCTTTGTGTGATGCCGTGCTGGCCGGTGGCGACAGCTTGCGCGAGGTTGAGATCAATCCGCTGCTGGTGTTGCCGGAAGGGCAGGGGGCGGTTGCCGTGGACGCGCTGGTGCTGCTCAATGCGCCGGCACAGCCTGAGGTGGAGAAAGCGGCATGACCGATCTGACCGATCCCAAGAAAGTCGATATTGTTTACGAGACCGAGGAGCCCGTTAAATACGAGGTTGATGGTCCGGTGGCCTGGCTCACCATGAACCGGCCGGGTTTCAATAATGCGCAAAATGGCCAGATGACCTATGCGCTGGATGATGCGTTTCAGCGCGCGGTGAATGATGATGCGATCCGCTGCATCGTGCTGGCGGGCGAGGGTAAGCATTTTTCGGCGGGGCATGATATCGGTACGCCGGGACGCGATGTGCATAAAAGCTTTGAACGCCGCTTGATGATCGGTGAGCATGTGAACAAGCCGGCCGCCGAGCTGCTGTATACGCGCGAGCAGGAGCAGTATCTTGGCATGTGCCGGCGCTGGCGCGATGCGCCGAAGCCGACGGTGGCGATGGTGCAGGGTGCCTGCATCGCCGGAGGGCTGATGCTGGCCTGGGTGTGCGATCTCATTATCGCCTCGGAGGATGCGTTTTTTCAGGATCCGGTGGTGCGCATGGGGATTCCTGGTGTCGAATATTTTGCGCATGCGTTTGAGTTGCCGCCACGTGTAGCAAAAGAGTTTTTGCTGCTGGGTGAGCGCATGAGCGCGCAGCGCGCGGAGCAGTTCGGCATGGTCAACCGGATTTTTACGCGCGAAAAATTGCGTGAGGAGACGGCTTCCGTTGCGGCAAAATTGGCGGCGCAGCCGCGGCTCGGCGCCTGGTTGACCAAGCAGGCGATCAACCATGTCGAGGAATTACGGGGCAAGCGTTCGGCGATGGATGCGGTGTTCCATATGCATCATTTCGCGCATGCGCAGAATGATCTGACCCAGGGCAGCGCCATCGCCGGGCTGGATGCGAAGGCGATGGCGGCGGCAAACAAGAAGCAGGCTGGCGAGTGAAGCTGGAATATACCGAGGAGCAGCGCGCATTTCGCGCGGAGGTACGCGGCTGGATGGAGGCCAATGTGCCACCGGCGCCGCTGGAATCGTTTGATCGTACGCGTGCGGGTTTCGAGGCACATCGGGCCTGGGAACACAAGCTCAACGAGGGCCGCTGGGGCATGGTGACCTGGCCGGAGGCTTTGGGCGGCCGGGGGCTGGATCTGATCCGCTGGCTGATTTTCGAGGAGGAATATTATCGAGCCGGAGCGCCCACGCGGGTGAACCAGAACGGGATTTTTCTGCTCGGGCCGACGATGATGGAGTTCGGTACCGAGGAACAGAAGGCGCGGTTTTTGCCGCGCATGGCGGCGGGCGAAGACATCTGGGCGCAGGCCTGGTCCGAGCCGGGCGCGGGTAGTGATCTTGCCGGCGTGCGGGCGACGGCGACGCGTGATGGCGATGAATATGTGCTCAACGGCCAGAAAATCTGGTCCAGCCGCGCGGTGTTCGCCGATTGGGCTTTTGGCTTGTTTCGCGCGCCAGGCAGCGAGCGGCACAAGGGCATGGTGCTGGTGCTGTTCCCGCTCGATGCGCCAGGTGTTACCCGGCGGTCGATTGCGCGCATGGATGGCGAGCTGGTGTTCGCGGAAATCTTTCTCGATGACGTGCGTGTGCCGGTTGCCAACCGTCTGGGCGATGAAGGCCAGGGCTGGCATGTGTGCATGGCCACGGCTGGCTTTGAGCGCGGACTGCTGCTGCGCTCACCTGCGCGGTATCAGGTGGCGGCGGCAAAACTTGCGGCACTTTATGAGACGCATAAGGCGCATCTGCCCGCCTCCATAGGCGAACGCGTGGCGCAGGGGTGGATGGATGCCGAGGCTTACGCGCTGGCGATCTATGCCATGTGCTCGCGGTTGAATGCCGGTGGCAAAATCGGGCCGGAATCCTCCACCAATAAAATCGTCTGGTCTGAACTGGATATTCTGCTGACGCAGACGGCGATGGACATATTGGGGGACCGCGCGGAACTGATGCCGCAGGCGCCGGATGCCGGCGAAGCCGGGGACTGGCTGGCGGATTATGTGTTTGCCCTGGCCGGGCCGATCTATGCCGGGTCCAATGAGATTCAGCGCAACATCATCGCCGAGCGCATGCTTGGCCTGCCGAAGGGCTGAGCCCATGGAATTTGCCTTTACCGAAGACCAGCAGGCGATGACGGAAGCCGCGCGCAAGATGCTGGTGGAGAGTTGCACCCCGGCGGGCATGCGGGTGATGCTTGAGAAAAATGAGGCGCTGGATGCGGCGCGCTGGGCGGCCATTACGGAGATGGGCTTGCCCGGCATGCTGGCGCCGGAGGCGGCGGGTGGGCTTGGCCTGGGGTTGAGCGATTTTATCGCCATTGCCGAGGCTGCCGGCTATGCCGGGCTGCCGGAGCCGCTGGTGGAGCTGGCCGGGGTTGTGGTGCCGCTGTTGGCGAGGTTTGAAGATGATCGGGGTTGGCTGGAACGCATCGTGGCGGGCGGGATCGTCGCGATCGGCCATCCGGTAAATCCATTTGTGGCGAATGCCGATGTGGCTGCGGCGTTGCTGATGGGGGATGGCGAGGATATTCATCTCGTTGAAGCAAATGCGGTGACGCTGACGCGGCAGGAGAGTTTTGATCCATTCCGCCGGCTGTTTCGTGTGGAATGGACACCGCGCGCGGCGACACGCATTGGCACTGGCTGGAATTTGACGGCTGAGCGCGGCGCGGTGGTGGCGGCGGCACAGATGATTGGGCTTGGCCAGCGCTGTATTGATATGGCTGTTGCCTATGCCAAGGAGCGGTATCAGTTCGGCAAGCCCATCGGCAGCTACCAGGCGGTGAAACATCTGCTGGCCACGGCGCAGGTGAAGATCGAATTCGCCCGCCCGGTTGTTTATGCCGCCGCGGCGGAGCTGGCGCTTGGTACATTGCCGGCGCGTGCCCGCGCCGCGCATGCCAAAATTGCGGCGGGCGAGGCGGCGGAGCTTGCCGCGCGCACTGCGGTGCAGGTGTTTGGCGCGATGGGTATGACCTGGGAGGTGGATTTGCACTTCTTCCTCAAACGCGCTTTGGCGCTTAAATTTGCCTGGGGTGGTTCGGCAACTCATCGCGCCACCATCACCGCGCGTATCGAGAGCCTCCCCATTGGCCCGGCTGCCACGTTCGCCGCCGAGTTGACCGTCCACGCGCCAGAAGCAAAATTTCAGGGAATGAAATGAGTATGGATGCCGCCGAAAACCATATCGTACCCGGACTGACAGATTTTCAGCCGCCAATAGGTGCCGGTGATGCTGTCATCGATTATGCCGTGGCTGAAGCTGGGTTGATGCCGCTGTTGATGGCGGTGGTGCATGTTACCGGCAGTCTCGATATTTTGCGCGAGGCTGGGCGGACCGAGCGGCCGCAATATAGTACTGATCTTTCCGGCAGCGTTCCAGCGGAACGCGCCGTGGCGTTGCGTGCGCAAGCGGCGGCGGCGATAAAGGCCTGGCGCGATGCCGGCTGTCCGCCGCCTTATAAGCCGGGCGAAGCAGAGCTGCGGTTAATGATCGATACGCTGGCGGGCCAGGCGCTGGATACGCGCTATGAAGAACTGCTGGTCGAAGAGCTTGGGTTTTCCGGTGATGCACGTGATTTCCACTGGGACAAATCGGTGGCGGAGGCGCAGAAGGCGCGCATGCCGGTGGTGATTGTGGGCGCCGGCCTGTCCGGCATTGCCATGGCCTACCGGCTCAAGCAGGCGGGGTTGCCATTCGTTATCGTTGAGAAGAACAGCGGCCCGGGCGGTACCTGGTTTGAGAATCGGTTTCCCGGCGCGCGGGTGGATGTGCCGAGCCATTGCTATTCTTTTTCCTTCATCCGTGACCAGCGTTGGCCGGAGCTTTTCTCCGCATGGCCGGTGCTGCGGCAGTATTTTATGGATGTGGTAGAGAAACTCGGGTTGGCGCCGCATATACGCTACGGCACGGAAGTGGTGCGCGCGATATTTAATGAGGAGGCGGCTGATTGGAGCGTCACCTTGCGCTCCGCGGCGGGTGAGGAGGTGCAAAAGTTCGGTGCTGTGGTGAGTGCCGTCGGCCAGCTCAACCGGCCGCTGGTGCCGCATATCGCAGGCGAGGAGAATTTTGCCGGGGTGCGGGTACATACCTCGCGCTGGCCGGAAGAGCTGCAATATGCAGGCAAGAAGATCATCGTCATCGGTACGGCGGCCACTGCACTGCAGATTGTGCCGGAGCTGGCGCGCGAGGCGTCGCAGCTTACCGTGTTCCAGCGCTCGCCAACCTGGGTGCTGGTGCATCCGGAATACCGCCGCGCCATCAGCAAGGGCGAACAATGGGCGATCGACCATCTGCCGGGTTATGCCCGCTGGTACCGTGTGATTCTGTATAATTGGGCGCTGGACGGGACGCCGGCGCATATGATCATCGACCCGGAATGGACGGGCGGCCCGCAGGCGGTGAGTGCGGCCAATGACGCCTCGCGCATTCGCCTGACTGTGGGTATGAAGGCGGCGATCGGTGACAATCCGGCGCTGCAGGAAAAACTGATTCCCAATTATCCGCCTTATGTAAAACGCCCCAATCTTGGCGATGGCGGATTTTTCCGGGCCTTCTCGCAACCCAATGTGCATCTCTGCACGGATGGTGCGGCGCGGTTTGTGGAAAACGGCATTATCGATGGCACCGGCGTGCTGCATGAGGCTGATATTTTGGTCTACGCTACGGGGTTCCGGGCGCTGGAATATCTTGCCCCCATGGAGATCGTGGGACGCGGCGGGCAGCGTATCGAAGAGTTTTGGGGCGATGAGCCGCGGGCGCATCTCGGCATTACCGTGCCGCATTTTCCGAATCTGTTTTTGATGTATGGGCCCGGCACCAACCTCGGCTTTAATGGCAATCTGTTTTTTAATGCGGAATGCCAGGCGCGCTATATTTCGCACTGTCTGCAATGGATGGTCGAGGAGAATGTGCGCGCCATTGATGTGAAGCCGGAGGTGTATGCCGATTATGCCGGGCGTATGGATGAAGCCCTCGCGCGCTTCACCTGGTCGCATGGTGGGGCAGGTAGCTGGTACAAGAATAAATCCGGCAAGGTGATCGCCAACTCGCCCTGGCCGTTGCTCCAATATTGGGAATGGACGAAGACACCGGACAGAGCGGAATTTAATGTGAAAGCGCTGTAGCATGTACTGCGGGCTCTCGATCAACACCTTGTGCCTCGGCTCTGGAACGCTGGCGGCGCACGCGGTGCAGGTGGCGCGGCTGGGGGCTGGGGCGATTGGCCTGACCTTGGAAGAGGTGGTTGAGTGCGGTGCCCCGGCGGCCGTAAGATTGTTGCGGGAGACGGGGCTGGTTGCGGCCACGCTGACGCACCGGGCTTTTGGTTTTGCGATCGCGGAAGAGGCGGCTGCCGGGGTTGAGCGCCTGGATAAAACCATCGCGCTGGCTGGGGAAATCGGGGAGCAGACGATTACCATGACCACGGGCGGGCGCGGCGATCTATCCTGGGCGGATGCTGCTGCGCGTTTTGCCGAGGCGATCGTCCCCTGTGTTGCGCGCGCGTGGGGCGGGCGTCGAACTATCGCTGGAGCCGACGTTGCATCTTTATGCCGATGCCTCGATTGCGCACCGGCTGGCTGATACAGTGGATATTGCCGTGCGCGCTGGCATTGGCGTCGGCATCGATGTTTTTGCCTGCTGGGTTGATGCCGATATTGAGGATGCCATTGCCGCGGCGGGGCCGCATGTCGCCTTGGTGCAGGTGAGTGATTACGTATATGGCGACCGCGGCCTGCCGTGCCGGGCCGTGCCGGGGGATGGCGCCGTGCCGCTCGGCCGGCTGATGCCGCTGATCGTGAAGGCAGGGTTTCGCGGGTATTTTGATATTGAGGTGATCGGCCCGCGGCTGGACGCTGAGGGTGTGGAGGCCGGGTTGCGCCGGGCAGGGGCGACGATGATCTGGCTGCTTGAGGCTGCTGGATACTGACAGTCGCGCGGGGAACTTCGCCGGGACGATGCATGGCGAGGCGCGCTCGCCTCGGCAGGCGGACGGGCTGAAGATGCCGAAAACGACAATAGCGAGGCCGGCGCATGGAATTCATGCGGGCCTGATCCGCCGAGGAGAGTTTGAATGGATGCGAGCGATACGGCAAGGCTGGAAACGGTTCCACTGCGGGTCACCAATAAGGAGCTGATCCCGGCGAAACGCTATTATGATCCGGCATTTTTCGAGCTGGAGCGGGAGCGCCTGTGGCCGCATACATGGCAGATGGCCTGCCGGCTGGAGGAAATCGCCGAGGTTGGCGATTATACGGAATACCGTATTCTCGATAAATCCGTAATCATCGTGCACGGGAAGACCGGGATAAAGGCGTTTCATAACGCCTGCCGGCATCGTGGCGTGCAGCTTGTGTCCGACCCGGGCAATTGCAAGTCCAAGGGGTTTATCTGCCCCTTCCATGGCTGGCGCTGGAATATGGATGGTGAGAACACGTTCGTGTTCGGCAAGAGTATTTTTACGGAAGAAGTGATGGCGAAGGCCGAGCTTGATCTGGTGCCCTGCCGCATCGAGCTGTGGGGCGGCAATGCGTTCATCAATTTTGATGACACGGCGCCCTCGCTGCTTGAATGCCTGGGGCCGGTTGCCAAGAAGCTTTCGGACCGCAAGGTCGATAAACTGCGTGCCGAATGGTGGTACGGCACCGTGCTGCCGACCAATTGGAAGCTCGCCATGGAAGCCTTCATGGAAGGCTATCATGTGATGCGCACGCATCCGCAATTGCATGCGCATATGGTGGCCGAGCTCAGCCCTTACGGCCCCGATGGCAATACGGCGCCGGCGGCCAGCACCGCGACCGTGCGCGAGTTTGTGGAAAAAACCATCAAATTCTTTGCCTCGAACAGTGAGGGCATGGCGGGAATGACGCTGCAGAGCGAGGTCGCCATTGCGGAAAAAGCAAAGGATATGGAGCTGCCGGATAACATCTACGAAGCGGCCGGCGATTTTTACGCGCGCGTGAAAAATGATATTTACAAGGATGGGCTGGAACGCGGCCTGCCGGTGTTCGACATGAACAAGGCAGATGATGAAAATGGCTTCACCTTTGTGGAATTCATGTTCCCGCATTTCTTCCTGCTGCCGTTCTTCTCGGCCATGGCCTCCTACCGCATCCGCCCGCTCACGCCGGAGACCTGCTATTTCGAAATCTGGTCGTTGATTCCGATGGCAGAGGACGATCCGCGTCCGCGTGTGACCAAGCCCACGATACTGCCGCATGACAGCCAGGAATTCCCGGAAATCCCGCGCCAGGATTATTCCAATCTGCCGCTGCAGCAGCTCGGGCTGCATGCGCAGGGGTTTGAATATATGCGGCTGTCGCATCAGAAGGAGGGAATGATAAGTAATTATCACCGGTTGATTGACGGCTATCTCGCCGGGCTGGACCAGGAGACACTGGCGAAAGCCTCGCAGGTGGTGAACAGTGGTTTCGAGGCACCGATACTCGACATCGGCTTTTGACATGGAATTCGACGAAATATTCGATTTCGTCGTGGTGGGTAATGGCGGCGGCTCGATGTGCGCCGCCCTGATGATGCGCATGCTGGGCAAGAGCGTTGTCATTCTCGAAAAAACTGATTTGCTCGGCGGCACCACGGCGCGCTCCGGCGGGGTGATGTGGATACCCAACAACCGCTTTATGGCGGAGGCGGGTGTTA
>JAMFRU010000135.1 GCA_026224875.1 Acidocella sp. | reverse complement strand
TAGCAGGACCGGTACACTTTTGCGCCGCCATAAAAGACGCAAATCAGCCGGTTCAGTGGTACACTTTGCCGCCGCTATTTATACTTCCGCGTGAAGAGGTGTTGTACCCTGCCGCTGAGGTCTGCCCCGCTTGCGGCGGCACGCATCTGGTCAAGCTCGGCGCGGATATCACCGAGGTGCTGGAGAAAATCCCGGCACGGCTGAAGGTGATCCGCCATGTGTGGCCCAAATTCTCCTGCCGGGCTTGCGAGACAATCACTCAGGCGCCGGCACCAGACCTGCCGATCGAGAAGGGTCGCCCCGGCCCCGGCCTGCTCGCCCATGTCGTGGTGAGCAAATATCTTGACGGTCTGCCGCTCTACCGCCAATCCGCCATACTGGCGCGCGAAGGTGTGGAGATCGAACGGGCCACACTGGCTGATTGGGTGGGGCACACGGCCTGGTGGCTGGCACCGCTCGCGGCCACGATCGGTGCGCATGTGAGGACGGCGCCGGTGATCCACACCGACGATACGCCGGTGCCGCTGCTCAGCCCTGGCCTTGGCCGTACCAGAACCGGGCGGCTCTGGGTGTATCTGGCGGACGAGCGAAGTTGGCAGGGGCCGCGCGCCGCCGCCGCGTGGTACCGGTTCAGCCCCGACCGCAAAGGTGAGAGGCCGCGCGATCATCTGGCGGGATTCGAGGGCACCATCCAGGCCGATGCCTACACAGGTTACACGGCACTGACCCGTGAGAGCTCGGCGCCAGGGCGTAACGCACCGCGTATCCAGCACGCGGCATGCTGGGCCCACGCGCGGCGAAAACTGTTCGAAGAATTCGAGCGCACCAAATCGCCCATCGCCCAGGAGGCACTGCGCCGGATCGGCGAGCTCTACGCCATCGAGGCCCAGATCAATGGCGAGAACGCCGAACGCCGGGCTTTGGCCCGCCAGGAACAAGCCCGCCCACTGCTGGCCGAGCTCAAGCGCTACCTCCAGGAACAGCGCCGGCGCCTCTCCGCCAAGACCAATCTCGCCAAAGCTATCAACTATGCGCTCGGCCGCTGGGAAGATTTGGCCCTCTACACCACAGACGGCCGCATCGGCATCGACAACAACCCCGCCGAACGCGCCCTGCGCGGTATCGCCATCACGCGCAAAAACTATCTGTTCCTCGGCTCCGAAGCCGGTGGCGAGCGCGCGGCCATCATCTACACCATGCTGGAAACTGCAAAGCTCAACGGGCTCGACCCCGAAGCCTATCTCGCCAACATCATCGACCGCATGGCACAAGGACACCCAGCCAACAGGCTCACCGAACTACTGCCTTGGAACTGGAAGCACCATGCCGGACTTGCCCCGTCACCTGAAACAGCTTGAACAGGAATTGCTGGCACTCGACGAGGACGCGATGCTGCTGGAAGTGCTGGACGGATTCATCGCCGGTCTGCTCGTCTGCCCGGAACTGATCATGCCCAGCGAATGGCTTCGCTGGGTCTGGGACAGCGAGGAGGGCCGCGAGCCGGCCTTCGACAGCCTCTCGCACCTCAACAAACTCATCGGCCTGGTCATGCAGCATTACAATGGCACCGCCAGGCTCTTAGCCGAACGGCCCGACCATTACGGCCCGCTGTTCGCCATCGACCCGCGCAACGACGACATACTTTGGGAGC
>JAMFRU010000134.1 GCA_026224875.1 Acidocella sp. | reverse complement strand
AACAAGCACATGAAAACCAAAAACCCCGGGGAAACCCGGCTTCTCACGCGGCGGTGGAGGAAATCGCCCACGGCGGAGGGGATACGGCCCAGAAGTGCTGACATCTCAGCGCCGGCCTGGGTAAAGCGGAAGATGTTGTCCACGAAGAACAGCACGTCCTGGCCTTCGACATCTCGGAAATACTCGGCCATCGTCACGCCGGAAAGGGCAACGCGCGCGCGGGCACCCGGCGGCTCGTTCATCTGGCCATAGACCAGCGCCACCTTGGAGCCGTCGGTGTCGTTCTCGTTCAGCTTGATAACGTTGGCATCGACCATTTCATGGTACAGATCGTTACCCTCGCGGGTACGCTCACCGACGCCCGCGAACACGGATACTCCGCCATGGCCCTTGGCAATGTTGTTGATCAGCTCCTGGATCAGCACGGTCTTGCCCACGCCGGCGCCGCCGAACAATCCGGTCTTGCCGCCCTTCTGGTAAGGGGCAAGCAGGTCGATCACCTTGATGCCGGTGACCAGAATTTCAGCGGAAACCGACTGCTCATCGAACGCCGGGGCATCGCGATGGATCGGCATGTAAGAGGTCGCGACAACCGGGCCGCGATCGTCAATCGGCTCGCCGATGACGTTGAGAATGCGCCCCAGAGTGCCCGGGCCAACCGGCACGCAAATCGGCGCGCCGCTATCGGTAACCGAAGCCCCACGAACCATGCCGTCGGTCGTGTCCATGGCAATGCAACGCACGGTGCGCTCGCCAATCTCTTGCGCCACTTCCAGCACCAGCTTGCGGCCGTTCACAAAGGTGGTCAGCGCGTTCTGGATATACGGCAGCTCACCTTCGAACTGAACGTCAACGACGGCGCCCAAAATCTGCGTGACACGGCCTGTGTTGTTGCTTGCCATTTTTCTGATCCCTCAAACGGCTTCGGCGCCGGAAATGATTTCGATAAGCTCTTTGGTGATGTTCGCCTGCCGGGCGCGGTTATAGCTCAGCGACAGCCGCTTGATCATGTCGCCCGCATTGCGCGTGGCAGAATCCATGGCCGTCATCTGGCTGGCATAGAAACCAGCGCTGTTTTCCAGCAGAGCGGAGTAAATCTGCACCGCGAGATTGCGCGGCAGCAGGCGGTCGAGAAGCGTGCCGTCATCCGGCTCGACCTCGTAATTATGTTCGTCCACGTTATCGTTGGCGGTAGGCGCCACGGCGGGGATGAGCGGCTGCTCCGTCACCCTCTGGACCATGACGTTATGGAAACGGTTGAACACCATCGTCACCACATCATACTCACCGGCCCGGAAGCCGCGTACCAGCTCCTGCGCCACGGCTTCGGCCTCGGCAAAGCCGATTACCTTCTTGCCAACAAAATTCCTGGTGCCGACGATCTGGTCCTTCAGATCGCGGCGCAGCGAATCATTACCCTTGCGGCCCAGCGCAAAGATTTTCACCGTCTTGCCCTGCGCTTCAAGCGCCTGGGCCTCAACGCGAATGGCTTTGGAGATATTGCCATTGAACGCACCTGCCAGACCACGGTCCGCGGTTACGGCCAGCAGCAGATGCACCTGGCTCTTGCCATTGCCCACCAACAGTGGGCTGGCATTCGGGTTGCCGCCTTCGGAGGCCGCCAATGCCGCCAGCATCTCGCCCATACGCACGGCATAGGGGCGCGCCGCCTCCGCCTGTGCCTGGGCACGGCGCAGTTTGGCGGCGGCCACCATCTTCATGGCACTCGTGATCTTCTGCGTCGATTTGACGGAGTTGATCCGGTTACGCAGGATTTTCAACGAGGGCATCTGATTATCCGAAAGTGCGCAGCAGGTTCTCGATGAACGCGATCAGGCTTTTCTCGGTCTCCGGCTTGATCTGCCCATCATTCTCAATCGCCGAAACGATCTCCGCGCCGTTCGCCTTGATGCTGGAGAGCAGTGCGGCTTCGAACTTGCCGATCTGATCGACCGCCAATTTGTCGAGATAGCCGCGCGTGCCAGCGAAAATCGAAATTACCTGCTCGGTGACCGAAAGCGGTGCGAACTGCGGCTGCTTCAACAGCTCGGTCAAACGCGCGCCACGGGCCAGCAGCTGCTGGGTCGCGGGGTCGAGGTCTGACGAGAACTGCGCGAACGCCGCCATCTCGCGATACTGCGCCAGGTCCAGCTTGATCTTGCCGGCAACCTGCTTCATCGCCTTGATCTGCGCGGCGGAACCGACGCGCGAAACCGAGAGGCCAACGTTGATGGCCGGGCGGATGCCTTTGAAGAACAACTCCGTCTCAAGGAAGATCTGGCCATCGGTGATGGAGATCACGTTGGTCGGGATATAGGCGGAAACGTCGCCGCCCTGGGTCTCGATGACCGGGAGTGCGGTGAGCGAACCAGCGCCCATCGCGTCGGACATTTTGGCCGCACGCTCCAGCAGGCGCGAATGCAGATAGAACACGTCGCCGGGATAGGCTTCGCGGCCCGGCGGGCGGCGCAGCAGCAGCGACATCTGGCGGTAGGCCACAGCCTGCTTGGACAGATCGTCATAACCGATCAGCGCATGCATGCCGTTGTCGCGGAAATATTCGCCCATGGCGCAGCCGGTGTACGGGGCCAGATACTGCATCGGCGCGGGGTCGGATGCGGTGGCGGCAACGACGATGGAATACTCCATCACGCCATATTCTTCGAGCGTGCGCACCAATTGCGCCACGGTGGAGCGCTTCTGGCCCACGGCGACATAGATGCAATAGAGCTTCTTGCTCTCATCGGTGCCGGCGTTCACCGTCTTCTGGTTGATGATGGTGTCGATGATCAGCGCGGTCTTGCCGGTCTGGCGGTCACCGATGATCAGCTCGCGCTGGCCACGGCCCACGGGCACCAGCACGTCGATGGCCTTGATGCCGGTCGACATCGGCTCATGCACGGATTTGCGCGGGATGATGCCCGGCGCCTTGGTCTCGACCAGGCGGCGCTCGGTGAACAGCACCGGCCCTTTGCCATCCAGCGGGTTGCCCAGCGCATCGACCACGCGGCCGAGCAGGCCCTTGCCCACGGGCACGTCCACAATCTGGCCGGTACGGGTAACGGTGTCACCCTCGCGGATCGCCTTGTCGTCGCCGAAGATCACCACGCCGACATTGTCGGCTTCCAGGTTCAGCGCCATGCCTTTAACGCCGGCGCCGGGGAAATCCACCAGCTCGCCCGCCTGCACATTGGCGAGGCCGAAGACGCGGGCAATGCCGTCACCCACGGAGAGAACCTGACCGGTCTCGGCCACATTGGCTTCGGTGTCGAAATCCGCGATCTGACGCTTCAGAATCTCGGAGATTT
>JAMFRU010000133.1 GCA_026224875.1 Acidocella sp. | reverse complement strand
CACCCCCGGCAGCATGGATTCGGCCGGCGGCGCGGCGGGTTTGGCGTGAGCCGTGAAGATAACACTGGCCGACTGTATGCCGGGGAGGTCGCGCAACGCCGCCTCGATATCGCGCCGGAGCGGCTCCAGCCCTGCGGCTTCCTCGCGCGTGGCGGTCAGGCTGACCTGCACCAGCCCGTCCTGCACATGCACGCCGTCGAGCCGGTTTTCCACCTTGAAGGGCGCCAGGGCAGCTCGGATGTCGGAATCATTCATGGCTCAGACATAGACCAGCCTCTTGCGAAGATCATCCCCGCACCGCAAACTTTAGCCATGCAGCTTTTTACCCGCCTGTTTGCCGCCTTGCTTTTCACCACCGCGCAAGCGGCCGCCACCGCCCGCGCGGCCGAGCTTCCACCCGGGATGGCGAATTTGGCCGCCCAGGTGCTGCCGGCGGTGGTGAGCATCGCCGCACTGGCCCCGGTGGGGGATACGGCGGCCAAGAGCAGTGACAACGATAGCGGCGGGGATGGCGATGACAGCGCCCTGCGCACCGCCGATAATGCCGCCACCGGCGTGATACCGCCGCCCAAAACCATCGAATCGCTGGGCTCGGGCTTCGTGTTCGACCCCGCCGGCTATATTCTCACCAATAACCATGTGGTGGACAACGCCAATGCGGTTACCGTCACCTTCGCTGACGGCTCGGTTTATAATGCCACGATTTCCGGGCGGGATAAGGATGCCGACCTGGCCGTGCTGAAGGTGGATGCCGGGCATCCGCTCCCCTACGTGCATTTTGGCGACTCGGGCAAAATGCGGGTGGGGGATTGGGTAATGGCCATCGGAAACCCGTTCGGGCTGCCCGGCAGCACCTCCGCCGGCATTGTGAGCGCGCTGCACCGGCAGATCGGCGATACCTCGTTCGATGATTTCATCCAGACCGATGCGGCGATCAACCGCGGCAATTCCGGCGGGCCTTTGTTCAACCTGGCGGGCGAGGTGATCGGGGTGAACTCCGCCATCGAGGCGCCGAGCGGCAATTCCGATGGGGTGGGGTTTGCCATTCCCTCCGCCATGGCCCAGCCGGTGGCGCTGCAGCTGGCGCTTAAAGGGGTGATGCAGCGCGGCTGGCTGGGGATTTCGACCGAGGAGGTGACGCCACCGATCCAGGCCGCCATGGCTTTGTCGAGTGCTGATGGCGCGCTGGTGGGCGCGGTGGCGCCGCACGGGCCGAGCATTGGCGTGCTGAAAACCGGCGATGTGGTGGTGGGGCTGGATGGCGTGGCGGTGACCAACCCGCATGCGCTGTTCATCCGCACGGCGGAAATTCCGGCGGGCAATTCAGTGGTGGTTCGGTTTTACCGTGCCGGTGGCATCGGCCAGGCGAATGTGACGATGGCCACACCACCGCCGCCGCTGGATGAGAGCATCGCCCAACCGGCGCCGGCCACGCCGCCGCCGGTTATATTGAGCGCCTATGGGCTGGGGCTGGCGGGCAAGCCTGCCGCCGGCGGAGTGAGTGTGATGTCCGCTACTGGCCCGGCCGCGAAAGCCGGGATTGTGGCTGGGGATGTGATTATGCAGGTGAACGGACAGCAAATTGCCAGTGCCGGAGATTTGCAGGCGCAGGTGAAGGCGCTCGGCAAAATGCCGCCGGTGTTTTTGGTCAGCGGTAATACGGCCGATGGCAGCAACCCCGGCCCCCGGTGGATACCGGTGCCGGGGAACTAACTCTTATTGGGGCAGCCAGACGAAATCGGAAATCGCCTCGGCGAGGGCGGTATCCTTTTTCGTGATGCCGCCCGAATCATGGCTTGAGAGGGTGATGTCCACCTTATTATAGCTGTTGGACCAGTCCGGATGATGGTCCGCCTTTTCCGCCAGCAGAGCGACACGCGTCATGAAGGAAAAAGCCTCGACGAATGTCTTGAACTCAAACTTCTGATGGATGGATTTCTGGTCCTGCGACAAGGCCCATTTCTTGGGCAGGGATTTCAGCTCGGCTTTGTCGAGTAGTTTTGTCATGCGTTTGCTCCTTTCACCTGACATGGGTGCGCTGCCCGGTATGGCAAATGAATACTTGCGATATGTGGGCAAGGTGACTAGTTATATGACTAGTCGGATGGAGGCGGGGATGGCCACAACTTGGAAAGTGCAGGACGCGAAGGCGCGGTTTTCCGAGATGCTGGAGACCTGCGTGGCCGAGGGGCCGCAGCTGGTGTCCAAGCGCGGCGAGGTGACGGCAGTGCTGGTGCCGATTAAGGAATGGGAGCGGCTGCAGGCGGCTAAGAAGAAGCCTTCCATATACGAGCTTCTGACTTCGGATGAGTATTTCAGAGGCGAGATGGATATCCCGCCGCGCGGCCAGATCAAGCTCCGTAAACCACCTGAATTCTGATGTATCTGCTGGATACGAATGTTGTGTCCGAGCTGCGCCGGGTGCGGCCGCATGGCGCGGTTCTGGCGTGGCTGGCTTCCGTGCGCCCGGCTAAATTATGCCTGTCCGTGATGACATTGGGCGAGATACAGACGGGAATAGAGCGTACGCGGACCCATGATCCTGAAAGAGCTCAGGCGATCGAGGCCTGGGCCGATGAGGCGATCAAGGCGTTTGAGATCCTGCCAGTCGATGCGCGGGTGATACGGGCTTGGGCGCGGCTGATGCGGGGTAAGCCGGACGATCATTTTGAGGATACGATTCTGGCGGTGACCGCGATGGTGCATGGGCTGACGGTGGTGACGCGGAATGTGCGGGATTTTACGGGGGCGGGGGTTGAGGTGGTGAACCCGTTCAGTTTTGCGGGGTGAATCAGCGTCGTCAACGCGAGCGCAGCGTGGCGATCCATCTTTCTGGCCGTAGGTAGAAAGATGGATCGCCACGCTACGCTCGCGATGACGGCGTTAGCCGGGCAAGGGCTTCTTCGCGCGGTACAACACGTGGCGGCTCAGGCTGTGGTCCGGGACGAGGCCAGGGTGGTTAAAATCATCCGCTTCGTTGCGCGTCATGCCGAGCTTTTCCATCACCCGGCGTGAACGAATATTGGCTGGGACGGTGTAGGCCACGACCTCGGGCAAGCCGAGCTGCGAAAACCCGAATGCCATGGCGGCGGTGGCGGCCTCGGTGGCGTAGCCTTGGCCCCAGTAGGCGGCGGCGAGGCGCCAGCCGATTTCCACGCAGGGGGTGAAAGCGGCGGTGAAGCTGACGGTGGCGAGGCCGGCGCAACCGATGAAAGGGGCGATGCCGGGCAACTCGATGGCCCAGAAGGTGAAGCCATGTTCGGCCAGATGCTGGCGGGTGCGCGCGGCATGGGCATCGCTCTGCGCCGCGGTGAGCGGGCCGCCCATCAATTCCATTACGCGCGTGTCGGCATTGAGGTCGCGATAAGCAGGCAGATCATCATCCCGCCATGGGCGCAGCAGCAGCCGGGCCGTGGCGGACGGAGAATTTAACCCAGGCACCACGCCAGGATCGCCTTTTGCGCGTGCAGCCGGTTCTCAGCCTCGTCGAACACCACGGAGGCGGGGCCGTCGATGACGTCCGCAGCTACTTCCTCGCCGCGATGTGCGGGCAGGCAGTGCTGGAAGATGGCGCCGGGGGCGGCCTGGGCCATCAGCGCTGCCGTGACCTGATAGGGGGCAAAAGCCCGCGCCCGGGCGGCGGCCTGGTCCTCGGAATCGGACATTGAGAGCCAGGTGTCGGTGACGATGCAGGCCGCACCCTCGGCCGCCTCGTCAGGGTCGATACCGATGCGCACATCCGCCCCTTCGGCACGGGCCCATTCCAGCACTTCGGCGCGCGGCCAGTAGCCGGCTGGGCAGGCGAGGTGGAGCGAAAAATTGAATCGGGCGGCGGCCTCGATAAAGGAGGCGGCGACGTTATTGCCATCGCCCACCCAGGCGATTTTCTGGCCCGCGACCGGACCGCGATGTTCCTCGAAGGTGAGGATATCGGCCATGATCTGGCAGGGGTGGGACAGCTCGGTGAGGCCGTTGATGACCGGTACACTGGCGTGGCGCGCCAGTTCGTGCAGTTTCGCGGCACTGTCCGTACGGAGCAAAATACCGTCGACAAAGCGCGAGAGCACATGGGCGGTGTCGGCAATGGTCTCTCCACGGCCTATCTGCATGTCGCGCGAGGAGAGCACGATGGCATCGCCGCCGAGATCGTTGATCGCAACCTCAAAGGAGACGCGGGTGCGGGTCGAGGGTTTCTCGAAAATCAACGCCACGTTTTTGCCGGCCAATGGCTTTTTGCCACTGCGGCGGGTGCGCTTGAAGGCGGCCGCCGAGTCGAGCAAAGCGCGCAGTTCAGCGCCCGAGAAATCACGGAGATCGAGAAAATGCCGCGGGGCGCTTGCCCGCAATTCTAACACTGCACTCATTTTACTTCGCGCACGCCTCTGTTTTGGCCGGCGTCAGCCGCCGGGCCGTGTTTTCCAGTAATTCCAGGGCCGTGTCGCAATCGGCACGGGTGATGATCAAGGGCGGGGCCAGGCGCAGCACATTGTCGCCGGCGGCCACCGTGAGCAGGCCCTCCGCCAACGCCGCGTTTTGCGCGTCGCCATTGGGTACGGCGCATTTCAGGCCGAGCAGCAGGCCGAGGCCGCGCACATCGAGGAAGACATCCGGGTGGCGCGCGGCCAGGGTTTCCAGTCCGGCGCGCAGATAGGCTGCGGTGTCGTTGACCTGATCCAGGAAGCCATCGGCGAGCAGTACGTCCAGCACAGCATTGCCAGCGGCGCAGGCGAGCGGGCCGCCGCCATAGGTGGTACCGTGGCTGCCGGGGACCAGTGCTTTCGCCACCTGCTCGCGGGCAAAAACCGCCGCCATGGGGAAGCCGCCGGCGATGCCTTTGGCGGAGGAGAGCACGTCCGGTGTCACGCCGGCCCATTCATGGGCGAAGAGTTTGCCGCTGCGGCCCATGCCGGTTTGCACTTCGTCGAAGCCGAGGAACAGGCCGAATTCGTCGCAGGCGGCGCGCAGATCGCGCAGGAATCCGGGGCCGGCGGGACGTACGCCCCCCTCCCCTTGCACGGGTTCGACCAGAATGCCGGCCGTTTCGGCCGTGATGGCGGCGCGCAGAGCATTCAGATTGTTGAAGGGGACGTGGTCGAACCCTTCCACCGGCGCGCCGAAGCCGGCCAGATATTTCGGGTTACCGGTGGCGGCGATCATTGCCAGCGTGCGGCCGTGGAAGGCGCCTTCGAAGCAGATGATGCGGGTGCGTTCCGGATGGCCTGCATCCGACTGCGCTTTGCGGATGGCTTTCACCAGGCCTTCATTGGCCTCGGCGCCGGAATTGCAGAAGAAGATGCTGTCTGCAAAGCTTGCCGCGACATAGCGCGCGGCCAGGCGCTCGGCCTGCGGCACGCGGTATAGATTGGATACATGGATGAGTTTGGCGGCCTGCTCGGCGATGGCGGCGGACAAATGCTTATGGCCGTGGCCGAGCGAGGAGGTGGCGATGCCGGCGCCGAAATCGAGGTAACGGCGCCCTGCCTCGTCGAACAGCCAGGCACCCTGGCCATGCGTAAAGGCGATGTCGGCCCGATTGTAATTCGGCATTAGCGCGGGGATCATGGATATGCTTTCAAAGCGCGGACAGAAAGCCCGGAATAAAGCGCATATGGACGAAAAAAGTCAATTCTCGACCCGTTTGAAACTGATTCTGATCGTAGCGGCGTGTACCGTGCCCGGGCTGTGCGAGGCCTATGCGATCCTCTGGGGCGCGCGGCACGGGCTGACCGGCAAGGCGCTGCGCGACGGGCTGGATTTTTGGGCGGGCGGGTTTTTGCTGCTGCACCAGCAGGCACCGATATTGTTCGACCATATGGCGTATCAGTCGTTCTTGCAGGGGCTGTATGGCAAATTGCCTTATCATTTATGGAGCTACCCGCCGAGCTACGGGCTGATTGCGGCGGCGTTTGGGTGGCTGCCGCCTTGGGGGGCGGTGTTCGCGTTCGACGCGCTGGCCCTGGTGCTGCTGGTGTTTGTGCTGCGGGTGGCGGGCAAGGGCTGGTGGTTCGTGGCGGCCATTTTGGCGGCGCCGGCGAATTTGGAGAGTGTGCTGGAGCACCAAAATGGGGCACTGATGACCGCACTGCTGGGCGGCGGGGTGCTGCTGCTGGAGACGCGGCCGCGGCTGGCCGGGGCCTTGATCGGGCTGGCGACGATAAAACCGCAATTGGGGCTGGTGCTGCCGCTGAACTTGCTGCGGCGCTCGCCGCTTGCCTTTGCCTGGGCGGCTTTGGCGGCGGTGCTGCTGGCCGGCGCGGCGTTGGCGGCATTCGGGCCTGGCGCGTGGGAGGGGTTTGTGCGGTTCACCAGCCCTGCCATGAGCAATGTGCTGCTCACCGGCAAACCACCGGAATTTGCCGGCGGGTTGATCAGCGGCTTTGCGTTGGTAAAACCGTTTACCGGTGTGCATGGGGCGCTGGTTGCACAGGCTGTGGTGAGCCTGGCCTGTATAGTGGCGGCTCTGTTTACCCGCAGCCCGGCGGCTTTGCTGGTATTGTCGGCTTTGGCCAGCCCGTATTTGCATGATTATGATCTGCTCGGGGCGGCTCTAGCGGTGGCACTGCTGATGCAGGACCGCCTGGCGCGCGGGTTTTTGCCCGGCGAGCCGGTATTGTTCTTTCTGATGTGGTTTGGCCCCGGGCTACTGCCCTGGATGCCGCAATATGCGCATCTGGCGCCGGTGCTGTTGCTGCTGCTCTTGGCAAGCGCGTGGCGCCGTGATGGTGTGGCGCCATGCGACTCCTTACCGGCTCCGCCCGGCTCGCCGGTGTTATCGGCTGGCCGGTCGCCCATTCCCGCTCCCCCCGAATCCACGGCACCTGGCTAGAGCGCCATGGCATAGACGGCGCGTATGTGCCGCTGGCCGTAGCACCTGAGGATTTTGGCGAGGCCGTGCGGGGGCTGGCAAAGGCTGGGTTTGCCGGGGCGAATGTGACGATCCCACATAAGGAGGCGGCGTTTGCCGCCTGCGATGTGGTGGAGGATTTTGCCCGCCGCGCCGGGGCGGTGAACACTTTGCTGTTCACGCCGCAGGGCATCGAGGGGCGCAATACCGATGGCTATGGGTTTGTCGCCAATCTGCGCGCGCATGGGGTGGACCCGGCGGCGGGGCCTGTGCTGATTCTGGGTGCCGGCGGGGCGGGGCGGGCGATTGCCGCGGCGCTGCAGGATGCCGGGGCGGTGGTGACGATATGCAACCGCTCGCCCGCGCGGGCCGAGGCGCTGGCGGCGGCTTTGCCTCCGGCGTTTGTGCTGCCCTGGGGGCGCCGGGAAGCGGCGTTGGGCGATTTTGCGCTGCTGGTGAACACGACATCGCTCGGCATGGTGTATAATCCGACGTTGGAAATGAGTTTGGATCAGGCTGACAGCGGGCTTGCGGTGGCGGATATTGTGTACGCGCCGCTGCAAACAGCGCTGCTGGCGGATGCCGCGGTGCGCGGGTTGAAACCGGTGGAAGGGCTGGGGATGCTGCTACACCAGGCGGTGCCCGGTTTTGCCGCGTGGTTTGGTGTGACGCCTGTCGTGGATGATGAGCTTTACCGGATTGTTGCGGCATGATGATGATGCTGGGGCTGACCGGCGGGATCGGCATGGGCAAATCCACCGTGGCCGGGATTTTTTCGGAACACGGGATTCCGAGTTTTAACGCGGATGAGGCGGTGCATCGGCTGCAGGCGAAAGATGGTGCCGCGATTCCGGCTTTGGACGCGGCGTTTCCCGGCGTGGTGCGTGATGGTGTGCTGGACCGGGCCGCGTTGCGGTCCCGCGTACTGGCTGATGATACGGAAATGAAAAAGCTCGAAGCGATCATGCATCCAATGGTGCGGGGCGGGCAGAGCGGGTTCATGGATACGGCACGCCTGGAAGGCCGGCGGGCCGTGTTGCTGGATGTGCCTCTGCTGTTCGAGAGCAATGTTGAAAGCCGGATGGATAAGACCATTGTCGTGTCCTGCCCGCGCGCGATGCAGATTGAACGTGTGCTGGGGCGCGGTGTGCCGCTCGCCGATATCGAGGCGATTATCGCCAGGCAGATGCCGGATGCGGAAAAACGCCGCCGCGCGGATTATGTGGTAGATACCAGCGGGGCTTTGGAAGAGACGCGTGTGCAGGTGGAGAAAATCATTAAGGAGCTGGGGTTATGAGCCGGTCTGTTTTGTTCGATACTGAAACCACGGGGCTGGAGCCGCTGACCGGCGACCGGGTGATCGAGATTGCCGCGATTGAATTGTTCAATGACCTGCCTACCGGAAATCAATTTTACGCGCTGATGGACCCAGAGCGGGATATTCCGATGGAGAGTACGCGGGTGCATGGCATCACCAGCGCGCATATTGAGGGCAAGCCGAAATTTGCCGATGTGGCAGACCAGATGCTGGAGTTTTTCGGCGACTCCCCACTGGTCGCGCATAATGCGCCGTTCGACTTTGGTTTTATCAGTAACGAGCTGACGCGTATCGGCAGACCGAGGCTTGATCGCGCCCGCATGGTCGATACTCTGGTGATGGCCAAAACCCGCTTCCCCGGCATGCCCAACAGCCTGGATGCGCTGTGCCGCCGTTTCGAAGTCGATTTGTCCGCGCGCACGACGCATAATGCGCTGCTGGACTGCAAACTTCTGGCCGAGGTGTATATCGAACTGACCGGCGGGCGGCAGCGCGGGCTGGTGCTGGAGACTGAGCAGGCGATGAGTTTCGCGCAATATGATGCGCCGGTGAGCCGGGTTGTGCGGGTGATTGAGGTGAGTGCTGAGCAGAAGACGGCACATGCTGATTTTGTTGCGAAGTTGAAGGAGCCGATCTGGCTCAGGAAGTGAGTGCGGCCTTAATGCCGTCGAGTGCCAGAAACCCCATGGCGTTGCGCGCCTCGATGGTGGCGGAGCCGATGTGCGGGAGCAGCACAACGTTTTCCAAGGTGAGGTAGCCCGGCGGGATTTCCGGCTCGTTGGCGAAAACATCGAGCCCGGCCGCGGCGACATGGCCGGTGCATAGTGCAGCAACCAGCGCGTCATCGTCGATGGTGGTGCCGCGCCCGGTGTTGACGATGATGGCGCCGGGTTTGAG
Organism: Acidocella sp.; assembly: GCA_026224875.1. Lineage (GTDB taxonomy): Bacteria > Pseudomonadota > Alphaproteobacteria > Acetobacterales > Acetobacteraceae > Acidocella. The sequence goes on along the minus strand of JAMFRU010000133.1, from coordinate 7,419 downwards.
GAGTGCCAAACGTTCAGCGTTGAGCCAGTGAAAGGTTTCCTTGCCGCCGGGAGCGTTGATGGAGAGGAAATCCAACACGGCGAGGAAGCTGGCGTCATCCGCGTGGTAGGTGGCACCTTGCTCCAATTCGGCGGGCAGGCGCTGGCGATTGCGGTAATGCACCTGCATGTTGAGCCCACGGGCCATTTCGGCCAGTGCCCGGCCGATGCGGCCCATGCCGAGAATGCCCAGAGTTTTGCCGGCAACGCCGCGGCCGAGATGATGGGTCGGCGCCAGCCCTTGCCACCGACCTGCGCGCAAAATGCGCTCGCCTTCGCCGGCCCGGCGGGCGGCCATCAGCATCAGCGTCAGGGATAGTTCCGCCGTGGCGGTAGTTAGCACATCCGGCGTGTGGCAGATTTTTATACCCCGCGCGGCCGCGGCATCGAGGTCTATATGTTCCATCCCGACGCTGAATGTGCCGATGACTTTTACAGTGCCCGGCAGAGCTTTGATGAGGGCGGCGTCGAATTTATCGGCCGGGATGCAGAGGATGGCGTTGATGCCGGCGATGTTGTCGAGCACATGGCGCGCCTCAAAACGCCCGGTCAGGCGCAGCTCGCGTGTTTCATGCTCGCGCCGCGCCCGCGCCAGCACCTCTGGCGGCATGTCCCGTGTTATAAGCAGCATGGAATCCTCCGTCCCGGCGAGACTATCGCGCCGGGACGGAGTTGGCTATCAGACGGGCTGAAATTCGCCCGTTACTTCGAGCATGGCGCGGTCGGCGACCTCCACCAAAGCCGCGCGATCAAAGCCGTTGAAGGCGGTGCGCAGGCAGGTGCCATAGGCACCGAGCTGGCCGATTTCGATCCAGTCGCCCTCGCCCACGTCGTCGGGCAGGATGAAGGGGCCTTCCATCACGTCCAGTGAATCGCAGCTGGGGCCGAAGAAGCCGAAGGCTGCATCCGGCGCACCGGCGGAGTGGCCTGCGCGCAACAGGCGGGTGGGGAAGCGGAAGTTGAGCGCCCCGGCATCGGCCAACGCGCCGTACACGCCGTCGTTTATGTAGAGCATGCCGTCGCGGCGCAGTTGCACCTGCACCACCACGGAGCCGCCACCGGCGACGAGCGCGCGGCCGGGTTCGGCCCAGAGTTTCAGCCAGGGCATTTCCAAACGGTCATAGGCGGCGTCGATCTCGGCCATGAAGGCGCCGAGCGGGGGCGGGTCCATGTCTGGGTACGCGGCCGGGAAGCCGCCGCCGACATCCATGACATCGACATGCACGCCCGACGCGCGGATGACTTCGCCGGCCAGGGCAATGGCATCGCGCCAGGCCAGCGGGTCCAGGCATTGCGAGCCGGCGTGGAAGGCGATGCCGAGACGCCCCGCAAGCGGGCGGGCGGCTTGCAGAAGAGCCACGGCGGTTTCGAAATCCGCCCCGAACTTCTTGGAGAGATTGATCACCGCACCGGTTTCCGGCAGGGCGATGCGGATAAACAGGCCTGGACGGCCCATCTCCGCAGCGCCGGTGTCCGAGGCGTTGATCTCCTGGCCGATCTTCTCAAGCTCGCCGAAGGAATCCAGCACGAAATCGCGTACGCCGTGCAGCACCCAGGCCTCGCGGATGGCCGGACGGGATTTGACCGGGTGCATGAAATGGATCGCGGCACCTGGGAACAGGCGGCGGACCAAAGTGACCTCGGAGATGGAGGCGCAGTCGAAATGACGGATGCCGCCCTCCCACAATGCGCGCAGCGCGGCGGGTTCCGGGTTGCATTTCACGGCATAGAGCACGTCGCCGTTGAAGGCGGCGGAGAATGCCTGCGCGGCACCGCTGATGACGGCGGGGCGGATGCAATGCAGCGGCTCGGACGGGCGCAGGGTTTTGACCATATCTGCCACCATGGGCAAAGCTTGCTGGTCTGCACCGAGCGCCGCACGGAGCGAGACATGGCGGTGCAGCGGGCCAACGGCCGCGCGGTTTTCAATCAGGCTCATGGAGAATCATCCTCGCAAATCGCCGGCAAAGGGAATCTACCCTGCCGATTGTTCAAAAAACAACACAAATCACGGGCAGCGCATCGTTAGATGCGCGCCGTGGTCAGGCGGAGATGCGCGGACTTCGCATCGTTATGAACCGTATATGCAACATCAAGCGTCTCCCAATTGATCCCGGCCCACTAGGGCCGGCTTTGACCTAACCAGGATGCGTCTCGTCGTTGCTGTACCCGGATTTACGGGTTCGCGGCACGTGCGATGCATCAGGCTTCGCCCGAATGGGTGAAGCGGAAGCGGGATATATGGTAAATTGCGGGGTTATTGTTATGCTATTTTAGCATAACCCTTACGTGCGCCACACTTAATACGCAGCGCTGCAAGCTTTGAGCGGCGTTAAAGGTTGTTAAGCGATGGCGCGGGCGTGGGTGTCGTGCAGATTGCCGTGCCGGTTGGTTGTTTCGGCAGGGGCGACATCCTGGCGGTGGTCGATGACCATATAGCCGCGGCCCCAGTTGGTTTCGATGAAATCATCCACGCCCAGAGCCTGCAGCTTCTTGCGGATTTTGCAGATGAACACGTCGATGATTTTCGGGTTCGGCTCGTCCAGCCCGCCGTAGAGATGGTCGAGGATCGCCTCCTTGCTCAGCACCACGCCTTTGCGTAGGGCCAGGATCTCGGCAATCTGATACTCTTTTTTGGTAAGCGTGACTGGCTTGCCTTTGGCATAGATCTTCTTGGCATTCATGTTGATCTCGACGGCGCCGATGCGCAGGGCGTTTTCCTGGAAGCCGCGCGAGCGGCGGATCAGGTTCTGCACCTTCATGAAAATCTCTTCGTGCGACAGAGCATCGACAATCAGGTCGTCGGCGCCGGCTTGCAGCACGCGTAACCGTGCTGCTTCGTTCATCGAGCGGGCAACGGCGACGATCGGGGCGCGGACCCGGGCCACGCGCAATTTGCGGACGATGTCGAGGTCGCCCAGCCGTTCCTCGGACAGACGCAGGAGAATAACGTCGTAATCGTAAAATTTAACGAGATCGAGCGCTTCCTCCGGGTCGTTCGTCTCATCCACGATAGCAAGACGAGACCGGAGAAAAGCCGTCAGTAGATCTTTTTTGTTCGAGATTGTCTCAAAAGATAGGATTTTCATGGCGACCTCACTGAATATAACCACAGGATTACAACCACCGGAGGAAATAGTCAATAATAATGTTTAACACTCTCGTTAAGCGTGTTAAATTTTAGAATATATTAACAATTTCAGACCGAACCGAGTCGCAGCGTTCCCGCCCCCTTCGGAAAAAGCGAGGGAAAACAGGTTTCTTTTGGGGAATATCGGGTTTTGCATGGGCGCGCGGAGCAATACCCCGTGGGTTATCCACGGCGGAAAATTAACTAAATCTCCACCATTATGGATGATTTAGATGCCTTATCGCAACAAAAATTAAATAAGTTTTTTCCAGGCGGCTAATTTTCCGCCTGGAAGGAGCAATTGGTAGTTATTTGGTCTTCAACAGGTCCCGAATGTCCGTCAGTAACAGTTCGCTCGTCGTGGGAGCCGGGTCGGCGGCGGCTGGAGCCTTGTGGATTTTACTGATCAGCCGGACCATCCAGAAAATAACTGCGGCGACAATGACGAAGTTGAGCAGCGCGTTGAGGAACAGGCCGTAATTGATCGTCACGTCGCCGGCTTTCTGCGCATCCGCCAGGGTAGCAACCGCCGTGCCCTTGAGAATGAGGAAATGGTTGGAGAAATCCACGCCGCCGGTGGCAAGGCCAATGACCGGGGTGATGACGTCTTTGACCAGGCTGGTGACGATGCCGGTGAAGGACGCGCCGATGATCACGCCGACCGCCAGATCGACGACATTGCCGCGCATGATGAACGCCTTGAAGTCGTCCAGCCAGCCAGGGGTTTTGATTGGAAGTTTGGGTTTCAGCAGGTCGGACATTGGTGCCTCCTTGTTATGCGTTTAAAATGTAGGAGGGGAAAACCGTTTCGACAAGCAATATCGGCGGCTTAGTTAACGGCGGATACGGATTTGCCCGGCGCGGAGCATGTTTGCAACAAGAGCGTGGCTTGGCGAGAGGTTTAATATTATGCGCAACAGGATTTTGGCTTTTGGGGCAGCTCTGCTCCTGGCCGGGTGTGGTTCGGGTACCGGGCGGACCAGCGGCACCGCCGCGGGCGGGGCCGCCACCGGTGCGGTGATCGGCATTATCGGCGGGCCGATTGGCGTTGTGGTGGGGGCCGGCATTGGCGCCGGGGTGGGCGCGCTAAGCGGCTCCAATACCACGCCGAAGCAGGTTAATCTGGGTAATGCGCCCTGGCAGAAGCCCGGCCAGTAAGAGGCTGGCTTTCTTCCGTCATTATATGTGCTAAAGGCCCAGCCCCATGCGCCAGTACCTCGAATTCGAAAAACCCGTCGCCGAGTTGGAAGCCAAGATCGAAGAGCTGCGGTTGATGACCGCGCCCGGCGAGCTCAACATTGCCGATGAGGTGGCAAAGCTCTCCGCCAAGGCGGACGGGCAGCTCAAAACCATTTATTCCCGGCTGACGCCCTGGCAGAAAACCCAGGTGGCCCGCCATGCCGAGCGGCCGAAGGCGCTGAGCGTGATCAAGGCGCTTATCGAGGATTTCGTGCCGATGGCCGGCGACCGTGCCTTTGCCGATGATGCGGCGGTTGTCGGCGGCATGGGGACATTCCGCGGTACCGCGGTGATGGTGATCGGGACCGAGAAGGGGACCGATACCGAGACGCGGATCAAGCATAATTTCGGCATGGCGAAGCCTGAGGGGTACCGGAAGGCCAAGCGGCTGATGGAGTTGGCCGGGCGGTTCAACATGCCGATCCTAACGTTTGTTGACACTTCCGGCGCGTTTCCGGGCATCGAGGCCGAGGCGCGCGGCCAGGCTGAGGCGATTGCGCGCGGGATTGAGGCTTGCCTGGCAGCCCCCGTGCCGTTGATTGCGACGATTATCGGCGAGGGCGGCTCCGGCGGGGCGATTGCGCTGGCGGCCGGCAATGTGGTGCTGATGTATGAGCATGCGATCTATTCCGTGATTTCGCCGGAGGGTTGTGCCTCGATTTTGTGGCGCGATGCGGCCCAGGCGCCGGTGGCGGCCGAGGCGATGCGGATTACGGCCCAGGATTTGAAGAAACTGGGGCTGATTGACGAGGTTGTGGCTGAGCCGCTGGGCGGGGCACATCGCAGCCCGGATGTGGCGCTGGCGGCGCTGGGTGATGCGGTGGAGCGGCAGTTGGCGCCGCTTAAAGGGCTTACGCCTGAGGCGCTGAAGGCGAAGCGGCGGGATAAGTTTTTGGCTATGGGGAAGATCGGGCTTTAGTACAGGCCTGCGTTTAGGCCGCTCTCGCCCCCACCCGTCATTCCCGCGCAAGCGGGAATCTGTCACTCCCGGGTCATGGGTGGAAGGAGATTCCCGCTTGCGCGGGAATGGCGGGGCGGGGCCGGGCTGACTGGCGGCGTGGGGTTGGGACAAGGCGGGTCCCGTAAAGCGCGGTGCTGGGTTGAGCCAGCGCCACTGCATACCGCTTGCACCGCGCCAAAAACGCGTTTATTTCATCTACATGGCTTTCACCCCCACCTTCGCTGGGCTGCTCCTTCGACTTATTCGCCCCTGAGCGCATAAGTCTCTAAACGCGCGTGCAAAACGCGTCACCGCTCAGGGGAATGCCTACAAACCACCACAACGGCATTTTAAACGGAACAAAGTCATGACCATAAATCATCCGAATTTCGGCGCGATGGCCCCCTCCCGCGTCATTATATTTGACACTACGTTGCGCGATGGTGAGCAATCGCCGGGCTTTTCGATGAATATCGACGAGAAAGTGCGTATGGCCGAGGCGTTGAGCGCCTTGGGGGTGGATGTGCTGGAAGCCGGCTTCCCTGCTGCTTCGCCCGGCGACTTTGAGGCGGTCAGCCGCATTGCCCGCGAGACCAAAGGCATGGTCATCACCGGGCTGGCGCGGTCTTCGGCCAATGATATTACCCGCGCCGGCGAGGCTATTCGCCAGGCTGAGCGCAAGCGTATCCATACGTTTATCAGCACCTCCCCGCTGCATATGAAGTATAAATTGCGCATGGAGCCGGAGACGGTGCTGGACGCCGTGATCTCCTCCGTGACCCTGGCGCGCAATTATACCGATGACGTGGAATGGTCGGCCGAGGATGGCACGCGCACGGATATCGAGTTCCTGTTCCGCTGCGTCGAGGCTGCGATTAAGGCTGGGGCGACGACCATCAATATCCCCGATACGGTGGGTTATGCCGTGCCGGATGACATGACGCGGATTTTTACCGCCGTGCGCGACAACGTGCCGGGGGCGGATCAGGTGGTGCTGTCCGTGCATTGCCACAATGATTTGGGCCTGGGTGTTGCCAACACGCTGGCCGGCGTGCGGGCTGGGGCGCGGCAGATTGAATGCACCATCAACGGCATCGGCGAACGCGCCGGGAATGCCGCGTTGGAAGAGATTGTCATGGCCATCCGCACCCGGCCGGATGCCAACCCTTTCACCCACAGCATCGAAACCACGCGGATTTTGCGGACCAGCAAGCTGCTGGCCAGCATTACCGGGTTCGATGTGCAGCCGAACAAGGCCATCGTCGGGCGCAATGCGTTCGCGCATGAATCCGGCATTCACCAGGACGGCATGCTGAAGAACGCCGCCACCTATGAGATCATGACGCCCGAAAGCGTCGGCTGGCAGAAGACCTCACTAGTGATGGGCAAGCACTCCGGCCGCGCCGCCTTCCGCGATAAATTGAACGCGCTGGGCTATGGCGATGTCGGCGATAACGCGCTGAATGACGCTTTCCGCCGCTTCAAGGATTTGGCCGACCGCAAGAAGATCGTCTACGACGAGGACATCGTGGCCCTGGTCGATGACGAGGTGGTGCGCGACCATCAGGTGATCAAATTCGTCTCCATGGATGTGTGGGGCGGTTCCAAAACCAAGCCGCGCGCCCTGCTGGAGCTGGAAGTGAACGGCGAAACCAAATCTGCCGATGAAACCGGTGACGGCCCCGTGGATGCCGCCTTCAAAGCCATCCGCGCCATCTTCCCCCACCAGGCCGACCTGCTGCTGTTCTCCGTAGGCGCTGTAACCGAAGGCACCGACGCCCAGGCCCGCTGCACCGTGCGGCTGCAGGAAGACGGCAAAATGGTAGACGGCCAAGGCGCCGACACAGACACCATAGTCGCCGCAGTACGCGCCTACGTACACGCCCTGAACAAGCTAATCACCAAACGCGCCCGCACCGAGCCCGAGGCGCTTTCGGCGTAAGGAAAAAGGCGGGGGGCTTTGCCCCCTCGACCCCCACTGGGCCTGAGGCCCAGACCCCATTAGCTTTTCAAGAAATAAAAAGAGGCCTGCCTCCAAGGTGTTTCAAACACCGAAGTGGCAGGCCTCTTTT
>JAMFRU010000132.1 GCA_026224875.1 Acidocella sp. | reverse complement strand
CTCAAACAATTCCGCCGCGTCGCAACCAGATACCACAAACTCCTCGCAAACTACCGAGGCTTCGTCATCCTCGCCGCCATAACAATACTGCTCAAATAATTCGTCACTACGCCCTAGAATGTTTTGTGCATCACTGCCGCAAGGGCCGGGTTCTCTTGCGCTGCGCCCTCGGTGACGCCGGTGCGGTCCGCCATGGATTTATTTTGGCTGAGCTTCACTTTGCCTTCGAGCCTGGTGACATGCAGCACGATGCCGACGATGCCTTTCAGCTGTGCGGCCAAATAGTCAGCCGGCGCGTCGCTTACGGCCCATGGTTTTGCGCGCCCGGCCTCGTAGCGTTCGGTCAGGGTGGTGACGATGGCGAGAAGTTCGATGGGATCTTCGATGAATTCAAGCGTGCCGGTGGCGTGTACGGCCTGATAGTTCCAGGTTGGCACGACTTTGCCGGTCTCGGCCTTGCTGGGGTACCAGCTGGGGCTGACATAGCCATCCGCCGCGGCAAAAATGGCCAGCGACTCGGCGCCGGGCAAAGCATCTCGCCAATGGGTGTTGGCTTTGGCTACGTGGCCGATAATCCGGTCGGGCGACGCCACATACAGGGGTAGATGGGTGGCGATAAGCCCTGTGGCGGTCGGCGAGATCAGGATGGGCAGCGATGCCGCCTGCATGATCGCGAGCAGTTCTTCCGGGCGGTTTTCGGCAAAGGCAGGCGGTGTGTACACGGCAGCTCCTTCGGCGTCAGGCGGCGCATGCGCTGAGTATAGGGGGCGAGGATCGCTGTTGCGACAGGGCCGGGGTGCCGTTGTTCAATGGCTGGCCTGTCTCCCGATATCAGCCGGCGGCGCTTGCCATGGGAGGGGCAAATTGGTCAGGCGGCAGATAGGCGGACAGCACATCGTCTGGCGGCCCGTCGGCCCGGATGCGGCCGCTGTCCATCCAGATTACGCGGTTGCACCAACGCTTGATGATGTCGACATTATGCGAGGACAATACGAGGATTTCCGCCCCTTCGATCACTGTCTCAAGCCGCTGCCGGGCCTTGTCCATAAACGCTGCGTCGCCCGCCATGATCCATTCATCCATGAGCAGAATTTGTGGTTTTATGGCGGTGGCGAGCGCAAAGCCGAGTCTGATGATCATGCCGGAACTATAGGTGCGGACCGGCAGGCCTAGGAATTGGTCTAGTTCCGCGAAGGCGGCGACATCTTCCTGCAGCCGTTTGATCTCGGCATCGCTATAGCCGCTGAACAGCGCGCGCAGGCGAATATTCTCGTAGCCCGTCAGCTCCATGTTGAGGCCCTGGCTGGCATCCAGCAGGGCCGTCACGTCGCCGTCGATTGTTATGCTGCCGCTCACCGGCTCGTAGATGCCGGCCAGAGTACGCAACAAGGTGGTTTTCCCGGCGCCGTTTGCGCCGATGAAGCCGATCCGGTCGCCGCTATGCAGCGCGAAGGAGATGTTCTTCAACGCTTCGACCGTGAGCCGGTGTTTCTTGTCCTGCCCCAGACGGACGGAGGCCGCGGCCATGACCGTCTTTTTCAGGCTGCGGGCTTCGATGTGGTACAAAGGGAAGGAGATGCAGACATCGTCAACGATTAACCGTGCCACTTGTCAGATCCAATACGGAATACGGGGGCGGGCGCGGGTGAAGACCAGCCCGGTTAAAACAATCAGCCCGGCGGAGTAGGCCAATGCTATGGCCCATGTCTCCGGTGCCAGCGGCTGGCCGAGCAGCGGGCCGCGCATGATTTCCAGCAGGCTGTAAAACGGGTTCAGTTTGACGAGCGCGAAGGTCAGGCCGCGATGCTCCAGCATCACCGGGCTCCACATGATGGGAGTCAGGTAAAAGGCGATCTGCATGACGCTGCCGATGATGGGCGGGATATCGCGGAAGCGGGCGCCAAATGTCCCCAGTAGCAGGCTGATTGCAAAAGCATCCACAAACCAGACCATGCAGGCGGGGAGCAGGCTGAAGGAGGCCAGGCTCGGCTTGATATGGAAGATGGCAAACACCGCGACGATGACCACCAGATTATGCGCGAGGACCGTGATGTTGCGCATCACCACCCGGGCGGCGTGGAGCGAATGCGGCATCCGCATGCTGCGGATCATTCCTTCCGCCTGGGTGAAGCAAAGTGAGCTCTCGGCGGTGATCGTGCTGATAAAATTCCACAGCACCAGCGATATGGTGAGAAATGGCAGATATCCGCGGACCTGCTGGTGGAACAGATGTGAATACAGAAAACCTATGGAGCCCACCATGATCGCGGTGGATAGGGTGAGCCAGAACGGGCCCAGCATGGAGCCACGGTAACGCAGCTTGATATCGAACAGGCTCAGCGTCCAGACCAGCGGCCATAGGCGCCAGGTCTCGGCAATATCCGCCGCGGCCGAAGCTGCCGCGGTCCGCCAGTTATGTGCGGCGGAGATCACAATCGGTGACGGTGATTGCGGGCAAAGAGAGGGCGCGTCCGCCCTGCCTTGCTCGGGCATAATCATGTTCATGTTCCGGCGATAGCCGATGCCCCGCGCCGCTTCAACAGCAGCCTGCGAATGTGGCGGAGAATTATGCTGGACGGAAGTTCGGGATGCATAGGCTAATAGGGCTGGATCGTGACGTTAGGCGGTGCCGTGACCATTGCTTTGCTGCCGGCCACAAGCGGGGTGGAGGAGGGCTGCACACTGGTTCTGACGGTATTATCGGCCAGGCGGAGGACGATTTCCGACGCATTGAGGGAGGGTGGGGCGGGCTGACCGAGGATCGACATGATTTGATGGATCGACCCGGTTGTGTCCGGGGATGAGGTTTCGGGCCGTATGGCGGCAATGGTCCCGGTGTAGGCGGGAACGGCCATGGGCAGTGGCTGTATTGCGGCGACCTGCGGTTTTGAAGCAGCGCATCCCATAATGGGGAGCAGCAGACAGAGCCCCAGCATGCTGCGGCTGGTAGAAAAACGGGTGGTTCCGGGTGCTGGCTGCGTGTCGGGCATAGGCGACGTTAACACGCCGGCAAAAAAGGGGGAACATTGCGGAAGTCAGGTTTTTCTTGATCCGGCTTTCGTTGTAGTTTAGGAGGTTACAGCGCCTTGTTTAAGCCATCTTTTAGCTGGCTATGTGTAAGGGTGCTTTAGAAAACGCTGGAGGCTTCTATCGTGGTCGATATTGCCGGATCACTCAACGCTGTACCGAAGCCCTTGCGGTTGGGCATGCGGCTGTCTTTGGGCTGTGCCGGCCTGGCGATACTTGCTGGCTGTTCATCCGGGCGTAGCGCGCAGAATGCGCCGTCGGTGGGCTATTACGAAGAACATGCGCAGCATGATTACTCACCGCCCGGCCCCGCCAGCGATCCCTGGGGACCGTATATTAATGAGGCTTCGGCAAAATTTGACGTTCCCGCGCAGTGGATTCGTCAGGTTATGCGGGTGGAATCCGGTGGGCACGAATATATTAATGGCCAGCTTACAGTGTCCTCCGCCGGGGCCATGGGGCTGATGCAGCTGGAACCGGAAACTTATCACGAGGTGGCCGACCAGTATGGTTTAGGGTCCGACCCGTTCAATCCTTACGATAATATCATGGCCGGGACAGCCTATATCCATGCGATGTATCAGGTGTACGGCTGCCCGGGCTTCCTCGCCGCTTATGATGCCGGGCCGGGCCGGCTCAGCTCCTATATGAACGGCCGGACACAGAGCTTGCCGGATGAAACTGTTAACTATGTGGCAATGATCGCACCGCATATCCAAGGCTATTACCCTGCGCAGCGTTCGGAAGCTGACCAGCTGGCGCTGAATACTGAACCGTATGGCCAGGCAACCGGACTTCTGCCGGCTGGATATGTGCCGGACAGCTCCCGCCCCGCCATCATGGACGCGCGTGCCCCCGTGGAGGTGGCGTCGAATCTGCAGCCCGTGTTATCCGCGCCGGTGGTCTATACCCCTGCATCAGCGCTGGCCATGCCGGAGTCTACGCCGGACTCCACGGCGGTATCCTTGCCCCCGCCACCGCCGCCAGCACCTGTTCAGGCTTCAGTTATTGCGGCCGCTTTGGTCAGTCCGCAGCTTACGCAAGCTCCATTGCCCGAGCCACCGCCGCGCGAGCCGGAACGGCATAGTTTCTCGGTTATCCCATCGGCCATGGCTGATACGCCACCACCGCCCCCGCCACGGCCGGCGATGCCGTCATACGTGCTGCAAGCGCCGCATCATTCAGGCTGGGCCATTCAGGTAGGGGCTTATAATACCTCGTCGAATGCCCGCGCGGCTTTGGGGATTGCCGAACTTTCGGCCGTGCAGATGTTGATGAGCGGGCATCCGCTGGTGGTTTCCGTGCATGCTGATGGGCATGTGAAATACCGGGCGCGTTTTGTCGGGCTGGAGCATGACGATGCGTTGCATGCTTGCAGCCGTCTTTCCGGGGGGCCAACAGGTTGTGTGGTATTATCGCCTGAGGAGCAGTCCTAGAGACTAAGAGGCTGTTTCAGAAGCGGGCGGATTCAGTTCACCACGCCGATTCTATGGACGCTGGGCTTTATCGTGACCTTCAGCATCGGCGGCATGACCGGCGTACTG
>JAMFRU010000016.1 GCA_026224875.1 Acidocella sp. | reverse complement strand
GATAGCTACGAGGCAATGCTCGAAGCTTGCAAACAGGCATGGCTCTTCTTGGTCAACGACCCAGCCAGAATCATTTCAATCGGAACAAGGGGATGGGCGTGTGTCAGAGGCTAAGATGACTGGTATCACAACGCATCATCAGCAGCCCGGAACGCAAACCCATCACCATGGCGGATGAAGCACGCCTCTTCGCCTCACACGCCAACCCGGTATGTTCAGTGGTGGATTTTGACTCGCCGATGGGCCCGAATGGCGAAGCGACAAGCGTAGAAGTTAAGTACAGTTAAGCAGAAGCTTTTTGAAGAAAGCTTCACCAAAAACTTTGGCCCTGTGGGCGTTGGCGGCGCCAACGCCCACAGGGCCAAAGTTTTTTTGGGTCTGCGAAACGCGCGCCACTGGTTCTAGCGCGTTGAGCAGTACTTGTTCACAAAAAGGTACTGCTTAAAACTGCCTTAAACCTGTGGCGTCGCTCTCTTTAAAAACCTCAATCGGCGCCACCGCCTTCATCACCACCAGCGGAATTTTCCGCGACGTCGATGCCTGATAGGTCGCATAGGCCGGAAACACATCGACCATGAAATCCCAGATCTTCGTGTATTCCTCACCCTGCGGCTCGCGCCATGTCGCGCGGAATGCCTGGGTGCCGATCTGAAACTCCACTTCCGTGCTGTCGGCGATGTTCAGATACCAGGCCGGATGATGATCCGCCCCGCCCTTGGAGGCGACGATCACAACTTCCCCGCTGATATCGCCGTAAATCAGCGGCGTGATGAACACCTTGCCGCTCTTGCGCCCGGTGTATTTGATCAGGCAATGGGTGGTAAAACTATGCCCGCCGACCGTGGTGATATCCATGATATGGCCCTGCGCCCCGCCGGACTGCAGATACATCTCGCGATGCTCGCTGATCCAGTCCTTTCTGGTTTCCTTGATGGAGGCACTTGTATCATCGGTCATGGTCGTTCCCCTTTTCGCGTTATGCGCCGATTATGCCGGGCCGGGCCCGCAAATGTCCAGCGCGCCGCGGCAATATTCATCGCACGTCCATGTGCCGCGCAGCAAAAACCCCGCTACACGGCTTGGCGCCATGTAACGGGGTTGTTTGCGGCAATGCGCGATCAGAAGCTGGCGTTCGCCGCCATTTCCTGCGGCTCGAAATAGGCATCGGGCTGCTGCACCACGAACTGGCCGCCTTGATGAGGCGGGTCGCCGACATTGCCGTTGAAGGCGTAATCGCCGGTCAGCAGGCTGAAGGTGGCCGTGCCGAATTGGACCGTGCCGGGCAGGCCGGGCAGGCAGTCATTATAGACGGCATAGGCCTTTACCAGATCCCCCTGTGCGTCATAGCCTTCGCCCAGCAGCGCCCACCATGTATCCTCGTCGATATAGAAACGCCGCTTCGCCGTGACGTTATGGTTGCCGGGATGCAGATTGGCCTCCACGACCCAGACACGGTGCTTTTCCCAGCGCAAGAGATCTGGATTGAGAAAATGGGGCCCGAGAATTTCATCCAGCGGGCGCAGCGATATGGCGTTGCAATTATAGGGCACCAGCATTTCGCGCTTGTCGATATAGGTCCAGTCATATTGCGACGGATTGCCGTAGAAGCAGGAGCTTTCGTCGATATTGCCGATGCCGTTGGCGGTCGGGCTCGGCGTGTCGTAGGCCTCGTTGGGGGCTTTGCGCACGCGCCCCTGGCCGTTGAGCAACTCCCAGACAATATCCGGATTGAGGTTGACATTGGTGCTGTGCCAGACGAGCAACTCCTGGCCCTCATCCGCCGACGGCGCTTGGTAATAATAATGTCCCTTGCTGTAATAACCATCGAAACTATCCGGCGTAACCTCCGGGTTGTAATACGGGTAGATCGTGCGGCTCAGCGTACCGCCGACCAGGATCACCTCGCTGTTGATGACAACGCTGCCAGGGTCGAACAGGGACAGGGTGGTAGAGCCGTTCCAGGCCGCGAGGTGGTTCCAGATGAGTTGCACGCCACCGACGAGTGGTTCCGCCGTGTTGATGATGGGGAAAGGCGGGCCGCCGACCGCGCCGGTAAAGCCAAAGCGCCCGCCGCGCGGGTCAAATTGCGCGCGCGTCACATTCTTCGCCGTGTTGTCATAGACATATTGCGGCGCCGCAGCGGTGCGGCGGGTCGGGTAGACTTTCATTGTGAGGCCGAATTTCTGGATCTGCGCCTTAGTGCCTTCCGTCAGCAGATGTTCGTATTGCGCCATGTTGCTCGCATCAACCGTGTAGAGTGGCTGGTCGCCGGTATAAATCTGTACGCCCATGGGAGTGGAGGGGGAGAGGGCCGGACCGGTGAGCCCGCCGGTCCAGGCCGGGATCGAGCCATCGGCATTCCCGGCGCGCTCGCCGCCCAAAGGCGTCAATGTCGTACTCAGCAAATTCGGGTCGGGTGCCGCTTGTGCCTGGGCGGGGCGCAGCACGGCAGAAATTGCCAGGCTGGTGCCCGCAAGCAGGCCAAAATCTCTTCGCTTCATATGGTTCGTTTCCTTTACTAGGATTTATTCTTCGTTTTGCTTCGTCATCGTCTTTATAGGCGTCCAAACATCGGTAACCCGGTCGAATCGGCATGCCCGCGGCCGGTTTTCTGAAGCCAAAACGGTACGCGCGGCTGAGAGAGGCGTGTCTTCAGAAAACCTGACTTAGCCAAGTCAGTTCGAGAGGGTGATTATGCGGCGGAGAACGATGTCTCCCGGTATTATTCGATTTTAATTAAATACGTTTGTAGTGGACATAAATGGCCGGATCAAGGGGGCCGGCTCAGGTGCTGACGAGGTTCCGCCGCCCAGCACCGGCACTGCAGGTCTTCATGACGCCCGGTGTTACGGCGAGGCTGCGGCCCAATAACGTGTTATTGGGCCGCGTTATCCAGGCTAAGAGACGGCCACCAGAGGGGCCTCTGAAACAGTCTCTAAGCGGTCCTGCCGGGATACACCGAAAGATCGCCGCCATAGGCAACGCCGCCCGGCCAGAAATTGGTGCCACTCACCTTGCGGAAGTAATGCACCGTGCGCGCGGTGGAGCCGGCACTCGGGCGCGGCAGCATCGCAATCCCGCTCGGGCTCTTGCCCTGCGCGCGGGCGGAAAAATCGCCGATGGTGAAATTCAGATCATCCGTCTGCTGCGCGGTCATCACCAGCTGGTCGCCGGGGCAATACTGCCGCGGCTCAAGCTGCACGGCGGATAGCTCGCCCCTGATCATCGCGACATGGCCCGGCACGTTGGTTACCTCAACGGAGTGGATATTCTCGTACCACTCCTGGTATTCGGCAAACCGCCCGATCGTGTAATTACCGAGGATCAGGCTGACCCCCGAAAGCGGCTTGTCACGCTGCCAATTCGGGCTGCCCTTCCAATCGCCGTACAGCCGGTAGGAGTAAATCCGTTCCGCCGTGTCATCGGCCACCAGCCCCGCATCGCGTGCCTCGGCCAGCAATGGCGCCAGCGCGGGCAAATCGATTTCCGGCGCGGGGTAGTCGAAATCATACACGCTCATAAAGCGCCAGGGCTGCGGAATATCGCGCATGATCTGCTCGGGTGCTACCTCGAACCGCTCGGCCCAGCGCAAGCCCCGCAGCCGCGCCAAAGCCTCCCGATGCGGCCCCTCGAACCAGGCCGCATACTCCTGCTCCTTGCCCGCCGCCACGTTATGCAGATGGATGGTCGTATACAGTGCCATATTTTTGCTCCCCCGAATTTGCGCCGACATTGCGGGCAGAGGCGCCACACCGCAACCGCACGCTTAGGCCATCATGCAGATATCGCCCCACTGTTGTGCCTGGCCGGTGACAAGCCGGCGCCGCTCGGGCATCGGTGAAGAAATAAGGAGCGGGAAATGGAGCGTATCGAGTTCGAAGGCGCCGGCGTCACCATCGTCGCGGATGCCGTGGGGCCGCAAAATGCGCCCCCGGTGCTGTTTATGCATGGCGGCGGCCAGACCCGCCAAAGCTGGGGCGAAGCCATTACCAAAGCAGCGCAGCACGGCTACCGCGCCATCTCGGTGGACCTGCGCGGCCATGGCGAAAGCGGCTGGTCGCCCGGCGGCAAATACGACATCGAGGCGTTTTCCAGCGACATCCGCAAGATCGTCGCCACCTTCGGCCAGCCCCCGGTCCTGGTCGGCGCTTCACTCGGCGGTCTCACCGGCCTCACCCTCGCCGCATCCCCCCCACCGCCGGTGCGCGGCCTGGTGCTGGTCGATGTCGCGGTACATCTGGAGGAAGAAGGCACCAAGGAGATCGGTGATTTCATGGAAAGTGCTCCCAACGGTTTCGCTAATCTGGAAGAGGCGGCCGATGCCGTGGCCGCCTATCTGCCGCACCGCCCCCGCCCCAAGGACACCTCCGGCCTCATGCGCAACCTGCGCCTGCGCGAAGACGGCCGCCTGCACTGGCATTGGGACCCCGCCTTCACCCGCATCGATCCTAAAGAAAGGCGCGGTTTCGCCACCGATTTCGAAGCCGCCGCCAAAAGGCTCAAACTCCCCGTTCTGCTCATCCGCGGCGGCCGCAGCCGCGTGCTCAGCCCCGAGGGCGCCCAGGCTTTTTTGCGCCTCGTACCCCAGGCCGAATTCGTCGATGTCGCTGGCGCCGACCACATGGTCGCGGGCGACGCCAATGACAGTTTCAATGATGCCGTATTCACCTTTCTCGCCGAACATATGCCGCTGCCGGGGCCGCTGCCGGGGCGATGATTCGCCTCTCAGACTTATCAAGCCAAAATCCGCGTGCCAGATTGCACGCCAGCAAAAAACCGGGAGATCACCATGTCCTCAGCCGTTATCGTCAGCGCGGTCCGCACCGCCGTGGGCACCGCCCGCAAAGGCTCGCTCGCCAACACCCCGGCCGAGGTACTGGCCACCACCGTGCTGCGCGCCGCCCTGGAGCGCTCCGGCTTCGCCCCCGAGCAGGTTGACGACATCATCCTGGCAGAATCCCTCTACGGCGGCGGCGCCGTCGCCCGCTATGCCGCTGTCGAGCTCGGCTGGATGAACGTCGCCGGTGTGGCCCTCAACCGCCATTGCGCCGGCGGCCTCAGCGCCGTGGGTCTCGCGGCCGGCACCATCATGGCCGGCATGGAGCGCATCATCATTGCCGGTGGGGTCAATTCCAGCTCGCTCTCACCGCGCATGCAGCAGCGCAGCCCGCAAACGCAGGAGATGGTGGACTGGTTCCCCGCCACCCATCCCGACAGCCCCGAAGCCCCCAACCGCGACATGTCGATCACCGTCGGCTGGAACGCCGCCCAGGAGGTGGGCCTGACCCGCCAGGATATGGACGCCTGGGCCCTGCGCTCCCACCAGCGCGCCATCGCCGCCATCGACGCCGGGCATTTTACGGATGAAATCGTCCCCATCCGAGTCCGCAACGCCGAAGGCGCCGAGGTCGAGTTCAAAGTGGACGAACACCCCCGCCGCGACACCACAGCCGAACGCCTCGCCGGTCTAAAAGTCCTCCACCCCGAAATCCCCAATTTCTCCATCACCGCCGGCAACGCCTCCGGTGCCAACGACGGCGCCGCCGCTTTGGTCGTCACCAGCGCCGAAGTCGCCAAATCCGAAGGCAAAACCCCCATCGCCACCATCCGCGGCTGGACCTCCCTGGGCATAGACCCCCGCCGCACCGGCGCCTCCGTGCCCCCCACCGTGCAAAAACTCCTCTCCCGCACCGGCGCGTCCCTCAAGGACATCAAGCTCTGGGAAATCAACGAAGCCTTCGCCTCCGTGCCCCTGGTCGCCTGCCGCGTCCTCGGCCTCAGTGAAGACACCGTGAACATCTCCGGCAGCGGCTGCTCCATCGGTCACCCCATCGGCGCCTCCGGAGGCCGCATGCTAACAACCCTAATCAACGACCTGAAACGCCAAGGCGGCGGCCTAGGCATCGCCGCCATGTGCGCCGGTGGCGGCCAAGCCGGCGCCGTGCTCATCGAGGTTTAGTGAGCGTTTCAGAAGTCGCTCTATAACGCCGCCCCGACGATGCTCTCATGGGGGATGGGCCATTTGTCCGTACCACCCCCTTGCGGTCGTGCGTCACTTTGCTAATGCAGTGTACAGGGAGTGGGCGGCCACAATTGCGCGGACAGTCAAATCACGTCTGCCTTTTCGCCAGCATTCCCTGAAGTTTTGCCCCTGGTTGTCTGGGGGCGCCAGGTTGAGGGCCCGCTCGTCACATCGTGGGCCGCCCAATGGGGGAGGAAAGGACGAACATGGCCACCACGTCATATGCGACTGGGGCGAACGCAGCCCAACCGGATGCGGCAACGCAGATTGAAATCTACCGCCGCATGAATCTGATCATGCAGAATGACGAAGCCTCGCGGAAGATCATCCGTTCGGGCCGTCTCATGATGCCCTATTATTCGCAGCGCGGGCAGGAGGTTATCCCCTCCGCCATCTCCGTCAACCTGAATGATGACGACAAGATCTGCACCATCTATCGCGGCATTCACGACATGCTGGCCAAGGGCGTGCCATTGCGCGCGCTGTGGGCGGAAATCGCCGGCCGCGTCACCGGCACCTGCAAAGGCAAAGGCGGGCCGATGCACATCACCCACCCGGCCTCCGGCGCCATCCTCACCACCGGCATCGTCGGCTCTTCCATGCCCATCGCCAACGGCCTCGCCTGGGCTGCCAAGCTGGACAAGTCCCGCCAGGTCACCATCGCCAATTTCGGCGACGGCGCGTCCAACATCGGCGCCTTCCATGAGAGCCTCAACCTGGCAAGCTTGTGGAAGCTCCCGGTTATTTTCGTCTGCCAGAACAACCGTTTCGCCGAGCACACGCGCTACGAGAACGGCACCTCGGTGGACCAGATTTCCAAACGCGCCGCCGGCTACGGCATGCCCGGCATCACCGTGGACGGTAACGACCCCTACGAGATGTACGCGGTCGCCAATGAGGCCATCAACCGCGCCCGCGACGGCGAAGGCCCGACCCTGATCGAAGCGATGACCTTCCGCTTCTTCGGCCACGTGTTTGGCGATGATGATTTCTACATGACGAAGGAAGAGAAATCTGCGGCCATGGCGGCCGACCCGGTGCCGTTGTACCGCGCCAAGCTGATCGCCAACGGCGTTGCCACGGAAGAGAAGCTGGCGGCACTTGAGGCCGATATCGCCGCCCAGATCGCGGATGCGATTGAATTTGCTCTGGCCAGTGACATGCCGCCGCTGGAAGAACTCACCCGCGATGTTTACGCCGAGCAGGGAGTTGCCTGATGTCCGCCGCTGAAAACAAAATTGAAACCAAGAAGATCACTATCATCCAGGCGATCAACGAAGCCATCGCCGAGGCCATGGAAGCCGATCCGAAAGTGATCGTGCTGGGCGAAGACGTTGCCGACCGTGAAGGCGGCGGCGTTGTCGGCGTCACCCGCGGCCTCTCCACCCGCTTTGGCGACGACCGCGTGCGCTCCACCCCGATCACCGAACAGGCGATCATCGGTGCGGCCATCGGTGCGGCCATCGGCGGCTACAAGGTCGTGGCCGAGATCATGCTGATGAATTTTACCACCGTGGCCATGGACATGATCGTGAACCACGCCGCGAAACTCCGCTTCATGTCCGGCGGCCAGACCGGCGTGCCGATCGTGATCCGCATGATGACCGGCGCCGGCATTTCCTCCGGCGGCCAGCACTCCGACTTCCTCGAAGCCTGGTTCGCCCACACCCCCGGCCTGAAGGTCGTCATGCCGTCCAACCCGGAAGATGCGAAAGGCCTGATGCTCTCCGCCATCACCGACCCGGACCCGGTCATGTTCGTGGAATGCACCCGCGCCTATTTCACCCCGTATGAAACCCCGGTGAAGGTTGCCCCCATTCCTTTAGGCAAGGCGAAGGTCACGCAGGAAGGCACCGATGTCACCATCATCAGCTATTCCGAGATCTTCCTCCGCGCGACGGCCGCTGCCGCCGCGCTGGCGAAAGACGGCATCTCGGTCGAGTTGATCGACCTGCGCACCATCTCCCCCTGGGACCGCGCAACGGTCATCGCCTCGGTGAAAAAGACCGGCCGCGCCGTCATCGCGCATGAGGCGGTCAAGCAGTTCGGTGTGGGTGCGGAAATCGCCGCCACGCTGCAGGAAGAATTGTTCGGCCAGCTCAAGGCACCGGTTAAGCGCCTCGGTGCGCCCTACACCTCGGTGCCCTTCAGCGGCGTGCTGGAACAGGCCTTCATCGTGTCCGTAGCCGGCATCGTTGCCGCGGCACGCGCCACGCTCGCTTAAGTTTGGGGCGTAAAATCCAGCCGGGCATGGTGGAAACCGTGCCCGGCTGATTGACTGAAGATGCACTCAAGGGCATGCCATTCTCAGCGGATTGCCCAGCTTTCCGCAGAGTTCGACCAGCCCGCAGATGATATGAGGAATGCAATGGCGACTGAAATTATCCTTCCAAAAATCGGCTTCTCGATGACCGAAGGCGTGCTGGCCGAATGGCTGGTCGCAGACGGCGCCACCGTGACGGAAGGTCAGCCGATCTTCTCGCTCGAGAGCGATAAATCCACCAACGAAGTCGAAGCCCCCGCCGCCGGCGTGATCAAAATCATCGGCGTGCCCGGCGAGACCTACGAGGTGGGTTTTATTCTCGGCAGCATTGAGTAAAAGAAGCCAGCTTTTTGTAAAAAGCTGGACCAAAAACTTTTATAACTTGGGCCACGGGCTATGACCCCATCGGGAGGCTTCCCATGGAGTCACAATCTCTGGCCCAAGTGGCAAAAACCTTTTTGTTCACAAAAAGGTACTGCTATAACTAATAAAAAACCGGGAGCGGCCAGATGAGCAATTTCGACGAGACCTTTGACTTCGTTGTCGCCGGCAGTGGCGGTGGTTCCATGTGCGCTGCCCTGATGATGCGCAAACTCGGCAAAAGCGTCGTCATCCTCGAAAAATCCAACCTGATCGGCGGCACCACCGCCCGCTCCGGCGGCGTTATGTGGATCCCCAACAACCGCTTCATGAAAGAAGCCGGTGTTGAGGACAGCTACGAGAAGGCCGCAACCTATCTGGACTCCACCTCCGGCCAGGACGATCTGCCCGGTTCCACCACCGAGCGCCGTGCAACCTATCTGCGCGAAAGTCCGAAAATGATCGACTTCCTGGTCGAGCAGGGCATTAAACTGCGCCGCATCCCGCATTACCCGGATTATCACGACCATTTACCCGGCGGCTCCGCCCCGGGCCGCACGGTCGTGGCCGAATTATTCAACGTCAACGAGCTGCCGGATGGCTGGGCCGCCAAACTGCGCCCCAGCGCCATCCCCTTTCCGGCGCATCTGGACGAGCTTTACTGGCTCCCGACCCTGACCCGCTCCATGAAGGGCAAGATGAACCTTGCCAAGATCATGCTGCGCGGCCTGGTCGCCAAGCTCACCGGCAAATCCATCGCCCCGGCCGGCCGCGCTTTGCAGGGCCGCATGTTGCAGGCCGCCCTCAAAGCCAATGTCGATATCCGCGTCAGTTCCGGCGTGGACTCCCTCATCACCGAAGACGGCGCCGTCAAAGGCGTCGTCACCACCAAAAACGGCGCGCCCTGGCGCATCGGTGCCAATCTCGGCGTGCTGATCAACGCCGGCGGCTTCGCCCAGAACCAGGAAATGCGCGACAAATACATGCCCGGCACCTCGGCCAAATGGACCGGCACCGTCGCGGAAGATACCGGCGCCATGATCCAGGAAATGATGGCCAAAGGTGCCGCCGTGGCACAGATGGACACCGCCGTCGGCTGCCAGATGGCCCTGCCTCCGGGGCGCGAAAACCCCGGTGACGGCGTCATCTTCGGCTCCTTCGGCGGCCAGATGGACATCGCCAAGCCGCATTCCATTCTCGTTGACCAGACTGGCGTGCGCTACATGAGCGAAGGCAGCTCCTACACGGAATTCTGCGCAACGCAGCGCAAACGCAACGAGCAGGTCCCGGCCATCCCCAGCCTGTGGATCATGGATGACCAGTACATGAAAACCTTCATGTTCCTGGGCACCATGCCGGGCAAGGCGAAGAAGCAGGAATGGTACGATTCCGGCTGGCTGAAAAAGGCCGGCACCATCGAGGAACTGGCAACCCTCTGCAATATCGACCCCGCCACCCTCAAAGCCACGGTCGATAATTTCAACGCCGACGTCCGCACCGGCGTGGACCGTCAGTTTCACCGCGGCGAGCGCGCATTCGACAAATGGCTGGGCGATGCCGTGGCCACCGGCAACGCCTCGCTCGGCACCATCGAGCAGGGCCCCTTCTATGCCGCCCAGGTGGTCCCAGGCGATGTCAGCACCACCGGCGGCGTCGTCACGGACAGCAATGCCCGCGTGCTGCGTGAAGACGGCACACCCATCCCCGGCCTCTACGCCACGGGCACCTCCAGCGCCTCGGTCTTCGGCCGCTTCGCCGTGGGTGCGGGCTCGAACATCGGCCCCGCCTTCACCTGGGGCTATGTCGCCGCCAAACACGCCGCCTACGCCAGCAATATAGCTGGCTGAAGTGGGCTAAATCCGCTCGCCAGAACCCTGCCGGACTGGACCGCCGGTCTTGCAGGAACCTTGCAGTTCCGGCATCGGTTAATTGTCATGAAAAATACCCATAAAGATGAACACCAATAAGGATGGGCAGGCGATCGGCCGCAAAGGCGCCGAAAGCCGCGCCAGGCTGCTCGCCGCAACACGCCGCCTGCTCGCTGAACTGCCGTCCGCCAAAAAACTGACGGCCAGCTCAATCGCCCGCGCCGCCGGCCTCGCCAGCCAAACCTTCTATCTGTACTTCGACGACGTCGAGGAAATCCTCCTCAGCCTCTCCATCGAAGCCTCCGAAGACACCGCCAGCATCATCGCCGCCCTGGATGCCGATTGGGACCTCTCCGCCCCCCGCACCTACACCGCCGGCGTGGTCGAAGCCTTCTACCAATACTGGGACCGCCACCGCGCCATCCTCAACATCCGCAACTACATGGCAGACCGCGGCGACGAACCCTTCGCCAACGCCCGCAACAAAAGCGCCATGCCCATCATCATCAAAATCGCCGCCCGCATGCGCACCGCACAAGGTGAATCCCGCCTGGCCGAACGCGACGCAAAAGCCAGATCCATCATCATCTTCTCCGCCATAGAACGCATGGCCGCCCGCTACTCCACCAGCCAAGGCCTCCAACTAATGCCCGCCGGCGAAGACCTGAAACGAGCCGAAGCCGACATCCTGGCCCTCCTGCTGTCTCCGCCGGTTTAGGTTTGGGGCGCTCCACGGAAAAGGCCAGGGCTCTGCCCTGGACCCGCCAAGGGCCGAAGGGCCCTTGGATCCCGCCCGGGTCTAAAACAGAGAGGGCGCGGTGTTATCCTAGTATGTGGGTTTCCCACAT